>VGLH01000003.1 GCA_016866785.1 Candidatus Poribacteria bacterium | reverse complement strand
TGAATGTAGGGGTAGACGCCGTTCGACGCCGTGAACGCCTGGGAACCGCCTCGCCAGATGCTCAGCTCGAAGTCGGTCGGCGAGATGTTCCGGTTCCCGAGGCTGTAGACGTTGCGTAGCTCCGTGCCCCGAGTCGCGGTGTCCTTGATGACGACATAGCCGAGGAGTTCCCCTTCTTCGTCGATGATCCCGTCGCCGTTGTCGTCGAAGAAGACGTTCGCCGGGTCGCCGACCTTGCCGCCTCCGCCGCCGAGGTACTCGTACGCGACGACGATGGTCATGCGCGACGTGACGGTGCGGAGGAACTCGATGCGACCCGTCTGGTAGTCGATCGAGTAGTCTTCATTGGGGAACTGGCGGTTGAAGTAGCCGCGAGCGGTCTTTTGCCCGCCGACGTTGTTCGTACCGTCGTTGTCGTCGATGAAGACCTGTTCGCTGCCCTGTCGGATAGGCAGGTAGCCGTCGTGGAGCAGATTGTCGGTTCCCAGTTGGATCGCGTAATAGCGCTCCCGCAGGTAGCTCGTGTCGAGAATGGGCTGACCGATGCCCGCTCCGGCGCGTCTCGTCTCGCCGCGTGACCGCCACTTGCCGCGCAAGCCCTTCGTGCGCGACCCGAAGGTGGTGAACCGGACACCTGCGAGCTCCGCGATCAACTGCGCTCCGAACAGGTTGCGATTCACCTGCAGGAACCGCGCGTTCGGCAGTTCGAGTGTGATATCCCCGAACGCCGCCTTCTTGAGGATGTTCTCCTCGCCGCCCTCGTACCAGATGGCGATGCGCTGCTGCTTGTTGTCGAGCGCCGAGAAGTTCCCGCGATTGGCGTCGGTGTAGTCGACGGCGACGTGCGTGTGCTCGCCGACGCGCCCATTGATGCCGACCTGGAGCTCCTGCTGGATGTTGATGCCGTCGGCGCGGCTGCCGCCGTAGCCTCCGTACCCGCCATAGCTTCCGCCATAGCTGCTTCCGAAGCCGCCATAACCCCCGTATCCGCCGTACGACCCGAACGAGTCGCCGAAACCGCCGAGCCCACCGTAGGAGTCGTAGCCTCCGTACCCGCCGTAGGAATCGTAACTGTCGTAGGAGCCGTAGTCGTAGCCGGAATAGCCGGTGCTGAACCGCGTTCCGCCGAGGCTGGAGCCGTAATAGGGCGACAGCCCCGACCTGCCGAAGTACTTCGTCTGGTTGTACTGGAGCAGGAAGGACTTGTAGCCGGATATCTGCAGGTTCGAGTTCATCGGCAGATCGATGTTCTGCCCGCGCCGAGCGCCGCCGAAGGGCGTTTGAAGCCCTCTCAACGAGGTGTCGGCGGGTGTGAACGCAGCCGGCAGGTTGACGCCCTCGATAGGCTCCGAGGTCGATTCGGAGGTCTCCGGCGCTGCCGCGCCGTCGTTGGAGCCGGTGATCGAGCGAACTGTGTCGATGAGGGAGGAGGCGAGAGCGTTCTCAGTCGTTGGAGCCGGATGCGCGCTGGCGTTCGCTTCGGGTCGGGGCTGCCATGGGTTGACGCGAGGTCCAAACGCGACCTCTGTGGGCTCGGTTCCGTTGGTGGCTGGAGCCGTCGTCGGAGGGGCTGCGTACGACCCCGCAGCAAAGGCGATCAGGAACGAGCATGCGAGAACCGTTCGGGGTGTCGAGCCGCTGCCCACTGGAAAACTCCACATCCGCGCGCAGCTTGGCACCCGCCCACACGCGCTGAATCTGGAACGCGACGCCCATCGCGGTCGTTTACCGGCGATCCGGGAACGCCCGAACGCCGCTCTCCGTGACGAGACAGTCGAGCGGCTCGTCCCACTCTTGCGGGTGACAGCTCTCGATCCGCTGCATCTCGAACGCCAACCCGATGCGCCGCATCCGTCGATAGGCTCCCAGGAAGCGGTCGTAGTATCCCGCGCCGTGGCCTATCCGATAGCCGTCGTCGTCGAAAGCGACGAGGGGAACCAGCGCAGCGTCGATGTCATGCGGGTCTACGGCGGGGCATCGGGAGACGCGCGGCGTCGGGATGCCCCAGATGCCTCGCTTCAGGTCGCGCTCCGGGTCTTCGATCTCATGGCAGGTCATGTTCGGCGATCCCGTAGTCACGTAAGGCACGACAACGCGCCTGCCGCTTGACAGAAGATGATGCACGATTCCTAGCGTGGGAACCTCGTTCCCGAACGCGAGGTAGGTGAACACGGTCGTGGGGGATTCCTGCTCCAGGACGCGCTGGACGCAATCGGCGATCGCGTCGCCCCATCGTTCGACGTCTTCACGTGAGAGGGAGTCTCGCCGCGTTAGCGACGCCTGCCGTATCTCCGCGCGCCTCTGCTGGGCATCATGCGTCATTTGCGGTAGAGGACGACGCCACCGACTTCGAGCGTGTCGACGATCGCCATGATGACTGCGTCCACCGGTCGGTCCTTAGTCGCCTGCGTCAGCCGCGCGGAGCTCCCAGTGGCGACGAGAACGACCTCGCCTGTGCCGCACCCCACCGAATCGACGGCGACCGCGTAGCGCTCGAGCGGCTTGCCTTCCATGCTGAGCTCCTGGACGACCATCAACTTGCCGCCCGTGAGCTTCTCGTCCTTCTTCGTAGCGGTGATCGTGCCGACGACCTTGCCGAGCGTCATGGCGTCCGCTCCGTCTCGATGCGACCGTAGTGCGCCCAATCACAGGGTATCACGCGGAACCGGGCGGCGCACTGCCTAGATGAGAATGCCCAACGCCTGACCGACCGTATCGACGCCGACGACCTGTATGCCGCCCGATCCGTCGGAGGCTGACTTCGCCGCCTGGCTCTTCGGCACGACGGCGCGCTCGAAGCCGAGCTTTGCCGCTTCGGCAAGACGCTGCGGCAGGCGGCTGACCGCCCGCACCTCGCCCGCCAGACCGACCTCGCCGAGGAGCACCGTCTTGGGCGAGACTGGCGCATCTCGATAGTTCGACGCGATGGCGGCGACCATGCCCAGGTCGGCGGCGGGCTCGTCGAGCTCGACGCCGCCGGTCACGTTCACGAAGACATCCGCGTTCTGCAGGGCGATCCCGCCGCGCTTCTCGAGCACGGCGAGGAGCATCGCGACGCGGCTCCGGTCGAAGCCCGTCGAGACGCGCATGGGTGCTCCGTAACGCGCCGGCGCGACGAGGGCTTGCAGTTCCAGCAGCAGCGGGCGGGAACCCTCCATCGCGCAGACGACGACGGAGCCCGACACCCCCGCCGTTCGCTGGCTGAGAAAGAGCGCCGACGGGTTCGCGACCTCTGCGAGTCCGCGTTCCGTCATCTCGAAGACCGCGAGCTCGTTGGTCGAGCCGAAGCGGTTCTTCGTTGCGCGGATGAGCCGGTAGGCGTGGTGGAGATCGCCCTCAAACATCAGCACGGTATCGACCATGTGCTCCAGCACGCGCGGACCGGCGATGGTTCCCTCTTTGGTGACGTGACCCACGAGGAAGACCGGCGTCTCGGATGACTTGGCGAAGGCGATGAACGCCGCCGCGCTCTCGCGGATCTGCGCGACGCTTCCCGGCGCGGAGCGCACCGTCTCCACGCTCGCCGTCTGAATGGAGTCGATCACGACCGCGCGGGGCTGAGTCTCACGAAGGTGGGCGAGAATCGACTCGGTCTCCGACTCGCACAGGAGCAGCAGGTCGTCGGATCCGATGCCCAAGCGATCCGCGCGCAAGCGTATCTGCCGCGCGGACTCCTCGCCCGTCACGTAGAGCACTTTGCCCGCAGACGCGCCAATGGACGCGAGCGCCTGAAGCAGGAGCGTCGACTTGCCCATGCCGGGCTCGCCGCCCAGGAGCGCCACCGAGCCGCGAACGAGCCCGCCGCCGAGCACGCGGTCGAGTTCGGCGATGCCCGTTTGCAGGCGCGCCTGCTGGGTCGTCGATACGTCTGCCAGGCGAACCGGGGCATTCGAGTCGGGGTCGACGGCGCGGCTTCGACGTTCAGGAGCGGCTCGGGCGGGCTGAGCGCGCTCTTCGAGGGTGTTCCAAGCGCCGCACTCCCGGCATCGCCCCAGCCAGCGCGCCGAGACGGCTCCACAGTCGGTGCAGACGAACTCGGTGCGCGTCTTCATTGGGGTCAGTAGGGGGTTCGGACGCCGAACATGAACCCGACGTCGTCGTTGATGACGTTCTCAGCGCCGAAGACGACATAGGCTTGCGGCAGCGGCTTGATGATCGCCTTGGCGTCGATGCGCGGGAGGACCGTCTCGTTGTCGCGGAAGAGGCGGCGCGTGATGCCGATCGCTTCTGCGCGAAGCGTGAGGAACCGATGCGGAGTCCAGTCGGCGCCGAGGGCTCCCTTGGACTCGATGAAGCCCGCTCGTCCGACCACGGGACCGACTTTCTGCCCGACGACGACATTGTAGACGCGCTTGCCTTCGCGGCTGGAGACGCCCGCCAGCAACTCGCGGCGCTTGTCGGGACGGACCTGAACGCCCAGTTCGCTTTGGAGCCCTTCGACGGTGCTCCGATAGGTCAGTTCGAATCCCACGTTGGCGAGCGGCGGACGTTCCGGCGCGGCAAGCCGTTCGACCGATTCTGAGAGCGCGTTGAGCCGCCGGAGCGCTGCGGTCGTCTCGGTGAGCGTGTCTTCGACCTTCGGCAGGATCGTGTCCTCCTGGCTGAGGAGCCGGCTGATCGTGCCGTCGCCGTGTTCGACCCTGTCGGCGATGGTTCCCAGGCGCGCCGCGAGAGTGGTCGCCTGCGCGATGCCTTCATCCAGCTTGGCGAGCGTCTCGTTGAGACGCGCCTTCTCGTCGGTGATCGTCTGCGTCGTGGTTTGGGCGGCTTGCGAGACATCCTGCCGGAGCGACTTCGCCTCGTCTGAAAGCGTGTTCAGGAGATCGCGCGTCTCGCGGACGCCCTTTGAGACGTCGGCGAGCAGTTGGTTCGTGTCGCGTCGCGTGTCGCCGATCCATGCGCGCGCATCCGCCGCCAACTCGCGGGCGTCGCCGCCGATGGCGTCGATCTCGCCGTCGGTTCGCGTCAGCACTTGGTCGGCATGGTCGAGCACGGCGGGCAGACGCTTCTCCGCGAGGTCGGCGAGTCTCGCCGCACGGGTCAGGATGGGGTTCATCCGGGCGACGAAGCTGTCGAGATTCCTCAGTGTACCCCCGGTCATGTCACGGACGGCGGCGGCGGTCGATAGGAGCTCGGCGCGGCTGGTTTCGAGCGTCTCCTGGGCGGTCGCTACAAGCGCGCTCACTTGGCTCAGCGCCTGATCCACCTTCTCGATGAGACTGGCGATGGCGGCTGGCGACGTACCCTCGATGGGGTGCGACCAGTCGTATGGGGGATTGGTCGGGGGTCCATTGCGGAGCGCGATGTAGGCTTCTCCGATCATGCCCAGCATCGAAAGCTCCGCCGTGACGCCCTCCCGGATGACGACCGGGGCGTTCACGCGTCCCTTGACGACGGCTCCCAGCCCGTCTTCCCGTAGTTGAACGTCCGTCACTTTGCCGACGAACACGCCTGCCAGGTGGATCGCCGCGCCGCGCTTGAGGTCGTTCAGATTGTCGAAGTGGAAGGTCGCCTCCTCGCCGGGCGTGGCGATGTTCCAGTCCGAAGCCATCGTCAGCAGGATCGCCAAGATGATGATGGCTCCCACGACGAGGATGCCGACCTTCAGTTCCGACTGCCAGCGCATCGTGCCTCCTTCGAACCGGAATCCGCCGAACCGGTCGCTGCTCCGCTAGGCGCTCGCAGGAAGTTGGGATTCTTGGAAGAACTGCCGAGCCAGCGGAACGTCCGAGCCGCGAACCTCGTCGGGCGTGCCCTCGAGAACGATCTTGCCGTCCACCGTCATGGCGATCCGGCTGCCGACGTAGAGGGCGCTCTCGACATCGTGCGTGACGACGATGGAGGTGGTTCCCAGCCGCTGGTGCAGGTCGCGGATCAGGCGATTGATGCCGCGCGCCGTGATGGGGTCCAGTCCCGTCGTCGGCTCGTCGTAGAGGATCAAATCCGGGCGCATGACGATGGCTCGCGCCAGCCCGACGCGCTTGCGCATCCCGCCGCTGAGCTCCGCCGGCTTCAGGGCGTGAGTTCCGGGCAGCCCGACGAGCTCCAGCGCTTCGGAGACGGCGCGAGCCATCTCAGCGGGGCTCTGGCGCGTGTGCTGGCGGAGCATGAACGCCACGTTCTCCTCGACCGTCATCGAATCGAAGAGCGCCGACGACTGGAAGAGCATGCCCATGCGCTGCCGCAGGCGATTGAGCGCTCGTCGCTTGAGCCTTGGGACGTTCTCGCCGTCCACCCAGACGTTGCCGCGATCCGGGCGCATCAGACCGACGATCAGCTTGAGCAGCACGCTCTTGCCGCAGCCGCTGGGTCCCATGATGACCGTCGTCTCGCCGCGCGGGATGTCGAGCGACAGCCGATCGTGGACGAGTTTCTGTCCGAACCGGACTTCGACGCTCTCGATGCGCGCCTTCACGTCGCTCCACGAGGACCCGTCGCGGGTTGTGGCGTCCTGAGCCGTCATATCCCGAAGATCTCTTGCTTCACGAAGTTGATCAGGAAGTCGAACACGAGAATGAGAACGAGCGAGATGACCGCGCAGTTCGTCGTCGCTTTGCCGACGCCCTCCGCGCCCGTGGTCGGCGGCACGGAAAATCCCATGTAGCAGCCGATGGTGGCTATGACCATGCCGAAACTCGACGCCTTCACAAAGCCGGAGAGCAGGTCTTCCACATCGAAGCCGCGCGTCGAGCTGGCGATGGCGATGAAGTACTCGCCGTTCATCCCGCTGTGACCTCCCGCGACGTTGAGGAAGGTCACCGAAACCAGGTAGCCGCCGACGATGCCGAGGATGTTCGAGTAGGTCGTCAGGATCGGCAGCATGACGGCGCACGCGAGGAAGCGCGGCACGACGAGATACTGCACCGGGCTGGTGCCCATCGCCTCGATGGCGTCGATCTGCTCGGTGACCTTCATGGTTCCGAGCTCCGCAGTGATCGCCGCCCCGATGCGCCCTGAGAGGACGAACGCCGTCAGCATGACGCCCAGCTCCTTGACCGTCGAGCTGCTGACAAACGAGCCGATCATCCCTTCGGCTCCGAGGAGCTTGAGCTGCGCGTAGCCCTGCAACGCCAGCACCATGCCGACGAACACGCCCGTGATCGTCACGACGGGGAGCGAGTTCACGCCGACGTTGGCGAACTGCGTCATCAAGTTGTGAACGAAGAAGGGGCGCGCGAACGTGTACCGGATCGTAGACAGCACGAGGAGCGTCGCCGAGCCGATGTGGTTCAGGCGGTACACGATGCCGCCGCCGACTTCGCCCATGAAACGGGCGAGCCCGCTCGGCTGCGCAGCGGCTTCCGGCGCAGGGACTCCGTCTGGGATGGGAGTGCTCAAGAGTAGTCCGTCTTCACGTCCTCGTAAGATCGGAACAGCAGGTACTGAGGATGGAACGCCAGCGTGATGGTTCCCAAGGGCCCGTTGCGATGTTTGCGTACGATGAGCTCAGCCTGTCCCGCGTTCGACGCGTCCGGATTGTAGTACTCGTCGCGGTAGAGGAACATGACGATGTCGGCGTCCTGCTCGATGGCTCCTGACTCTCGGAGGTCCGCCAACTGCGGGCGCTTGTCCGGGCGGCTCTCGACGGCGCGGTTCAACTGGGAAAGCGCCAGGACGCTCACCTCCAGCTCGCGCGCCAGTTCCTTGAGCGACCGCGAGTACTCGGAAATCTCCTGTTCGCGGCTCTGAGCCGTCTTCGCCCCGCCCTGCATCAACTGCATGTAGTCGATGATGAGGACGCACAGGTCGGGATGGCGCATCTTGAGGCGACGGCTCTCCGCCCGGATCTCCATGAGCGTGATGCCCGGCGCGTCGTTCACGAAGAGCTTGCCGTGCTCCATCTTCCCGGCAGCTTCCGACAGTCGCCGCCAGTCATCCGTGTTGAGAGCCCCCGTGCGGACGCGCTGCATATCGATCCGCGCCTCGGTCGCCAACATGCGCGTCAGGATTTGCTCGCGATCCATTTCCAGCGTGAAGAGGGCGACGGACTTGCTCTCGCGGAAGGCGATGTGCCCGGCGATGTTGTGCGCAAGCGCGCTCTTACCCATCGACGGTCTGGCTGCCAGCACGATCAGGTCCGACGGATTGAGCCCGGACAGCAGCCGATCCATTTCCGGCAGACCCGTTGGAACGCCGAGAAGCGTGCCCTTCCGCTGGTAGAGCGATTCGATGTAGTCCATCGTCTCGCGGAGCATCTGGTCCATGTCCGCGAAGCCCCGGCGCGCCGGGTCGTGGTTCACATCGAAGATGAGCCGCTGCGCCTGGTCCACGACCTCTTCGACCGTGGCGTCGTCGCGGACAGCCCGCGATCCGATCTTCGCGGCGGCATCGACGAGTTCGCGACGCACCGACTTCTCGCGGACGATGGTCGCGTAGAACTCGACGTTCGCCGCCGAGGGCGTGCTCTCCTGCACCTCGTAGAGGTAGCGGACGGAGCCCGCTCGCTCCAGATCGTCGGAGCGCTTTAGTTCATTGGTGACCGTGTAGAGATCGATCGGGTCGCTGCGGCGAGACAGCCGCAGGATCGCATCGTAGATGACCTGATGGGCGACCTTGTAGAAGACGGTGGTCAGTTCGCCCAGGACGGGCAGAACCGCGTGGATCGCGTCGGGATCGAGCAGAAGCGAACCCAGGACGTGGCGCTCGGCGTCGAGGTCGTGAGGCATTGCGTCCGTCGCCACGGTACTCCTCCGATAGCGCGCCTCCGCTCCCGCCGAGCGCCGAGCCCACCACGACTACGCCTCGTTGGCGATGACCTCGACCTGGATCGTCGCGACGACCTCCGGGTGGAGGCGCACGGGAACCGGGTAGACGCCCAGCTCTCGGATGCTCTCGGTGAGCTCGATGCGCCGACGGTCGATCGTGATGCCCTTAGTCGCCAGGTTGTCGGCGATGTCGGCGGCGTTGACGGATCCAAAGAGCCTGCCGTTTTCGCCAGCGTTCGCGGCGATGATGCAGACGATACCTTCGAGACGGCGCGCGGAGTCTTGGGCTTCCTCGAGCTCCTGCGCCATCTGCGCGACGCGAACACGCAACTGCGCGTCGAGCCGACGGCGATTCGCCTCGGTGGCGTGGACAGCGAGATCGCGCGGCAGCAGGTAGTTGCGCGCGAATCCAGGCGCGACGCGCACCACCTCGCCCGCTCTGCCAAGTCCCTGAACGTTGTCGGTCAGAATCACCTCAACAGGCATGTCTTCGGTCCTCGTCGCCCTGGCGAGCGCCAGGGCTCACTGGAGATGGAATACGTCGTCCGGAGCCACGTCGGTACATCGTTCGCGGCAGTCCGTCAGAAGGGGATATCGTCATCGTCACTGACAGTCGCGTTCTGCGTCGTGCCCTGCTCAGCGGTGTCGCCACGGTCGAGGAACTGGACGGAGTTTGCGCTGATCTCGTGGACGCTGCGCTTGTCGCCGCTCTCCGTCTCCCATTGGCGGTAGATGAGACGACCCTCGATCAACACCAGTCTGCCCTTGGACAGGTACCGATGGCAGGTTTCGCCGAGGCGACCCCAGACATCGACGTTGACGAAGAGCACTTCCTCTTTGCGCTCGCCGGACTGGGAGTCGTTGTACGAGCGCGACGATGCGATGCCCAGCTTGGCGACTGCCGTGCCCGAATCGAGATAGCGCAGTTCCGGGTCTCGCGTCAGCCGTCCGAGAAGAATCACGCGGTTGAATTCCGCTGCCATACGCGTCCCCTTTCCCTCAGACGGGCGGGCTATTCGTCGTCGCCGTCAACGTCCGAATCGTCATCGTCGGCATCGTCATCATCGTCCGAGTCGTCGTCGTCATCATCGTCCGAGTCGTCGTCGTCATCCGCGTCGTCGCGCTGAGCGCGGGCGGCTGCCTCTCGCTCTTCGTCTTCGGTACGGGTGCGCTTGAAGTGCTTGGGCTTGCGCTCTTCACCGCGCCGATCATCGCCGGAATCTTCCAGGGTGAAGGTCGGGGCTCCCTCGACGGGCGCTTCGCACTTGATGGTGAGGAACCGGATGATGTCCTCATTGATGCGGTACCGCCGGTCCAGTTCCGTGATGAAGGACGGCTCGCCGGAGAAGAGGAAGAAGGCGTAGGTTCCCTCGGAAAAGCCTTCGATGGGATATGCCAGTCGGCGGCGTCCCCACATCTCGGTCTTGGCGATGGTGTTCCCGGACGACTCGATGAACGTCCGAATCGTCTCGACCTCTTCGCGCAACTCGCTCTCGGAGAGGTTGGGGCGGAAGATGATCACGGTCTCGTAGTGGCGCAGCGGGTCGTAGTGCTTCAACACGTGCCTCCCTGTGGACATGAGGCTCTCAGAGCCGCGCGAGGCGCCCTGCCACGTCAATGGAGACGCGGCGACGCGATGTAAAGCCGCGGTCGCGCCGCGGCTGGGCAGACCTCAGCCCTGAGAGCAGGGCATGGATGATGATAGCCCACGAGCGGCGCGCGATTCAAACGCGGATGCCCGTCGATCCGACTTCCATGAAGGTCTGTCGGAGCGCCCGCTACATCGGGATCGCCGGGTCGTAGCCGTGGTTGTAGCCCGTCGATGAGGTCGCGATGTAGTGGCAGATGAACGACATCCTGAACCGGTCGCGCGACGTGTTTGGCGGGGAGCCGTGGATCAGGTGCCCGTGGAAGAAGAGCGTGTCGCCCTTCGCCATATCGACGCCGAGGCGCTGGTACTGCGCAGGAGGAGTGACCGCCGTCTCGGTGAAGCTCTTGTTCACGTCGGTCGGGGTCATCTCGAGGATCGGCTCCTGCTGGGAACCGGGGAAGACGCCCATGCCGCCGTTCTCGTCGTCGATTGGCTCCAGCGCCGTCCATGCGGCGATGCACGCGCCGGGCTCCGTGCGGAGGTAGTAGTCATCCTGATGGAACGCCTGCCCGCGCGCGCCCGGCGGCTTCCAGTAGAACATGCTCTGCAGCGCGGTGACGCGGTCGCGCAGCAAGCCGCTGAGCACGGAACCGATGCGCGGATGCGTCAGGTAGTGTAGACAGCGTTCATCGACACGGTGCGGGTGCATCATGCGCGGGTACACGCGCAACGGGTCGCCGCCGGACTCCGACTCGTCGACGCGCGAGAAGCACCCGGGCACGTGCTTGCGTCGGTGGAGCTCGTGGGCGCGTGCGATGATCTCGTCGCACTCCTCGTCGGTCAGGCAGTTGGGAACCAGCAGGTAGCCATGTTCGTCGTAGTGCCGAAGCTGCTCGTCAGTCAGAGCGGTCGGGGGCATTCGCGTCACCTCGTTCGGAGTCGGTCCATGAAGCAGGATCGAGAACCAACGGCTGCATCTATGCATCGGTCTGCCGCCGAAGTCAAGGATCGAGCGGGTCTCCCTCGACAGGACAAGTTTGTACCGTTATCCTCGTTGTGCGACCTGACGTTGACGGCGAGCCCATCTCGCGGCTCGCCTGCGCCCTTGCCCATACCACGATAGGGGCGTCCATGGGAATCGACGCCTGGATCCACGGACTCTACACGCTGACCGCCGTCTTCGGAGTCGGCGTGACTGCGGTCGATATGCTGGGGTTGCTCGCTACGGACTCCGACACCGACGGCGACTCCGGCGATGGTGGAGACGACGGCTCGGGTCACGATGGCGGAGCCCACGACCATGGCGGCGATAGCAGCCATGACCACGCGAGTCACTCCGGCGTACTGTCCGTCCTCCGCTACCTGCGCACCCTGATCTACTTCTCGTTGGGCTTCGGTCCAACCGGGCTGGTCGCCGAACTGATGGGCAGAGGCGTCTTCGGCAGCCTGATATGGGCTGTGCCGGGAGGCGTTGCGTCCATGCTCTTGGCGCGAGCCTTCTTCAGGTTCCAGCAACGCGACGTCGATTCGAGCCTCAAACCCGAAGACTTGCTGTTCGAGCCGGCAACGGTACTCGTATCCCTGTCGCACAAGGACATGGGCAAGGTGCGAGTCCGTGCCGGGCAGATCATCGCCGAACGATACGCGCTCTCCTCGGACGCGGAAGACACGTTCCGCGTCGGCGAGGAAGTCGAGATCGTCGAAGTGACCGATCAATGCGTCTACGTGCGGCGACCCATGCCGCCGGAGCACGCGCTCGAGCCGACCCCTCCGGGCATCGACCCACCGAAGGAACCCCTCATATGAACCTCTCCAACTTGATCGGACCGGACGGTCTCTTGTCGCCGGTTGGCGGAGTCGTCGCGGTCATCGCGTTCGTGCTGGGTATTCGCCTTCTCAAGGCGCTCATCCGCGTGTGTCCGCCCAACCAGATTCTCGTCATCACGGGAACCAAGACCAAGACGCAGGGCAAGGAGTACGGCTTCCGAGTCAAGACCGGCGGGTGGACCTTCGTCCTGCCGTATTTCCAGCGCGTCCAGACCCTCGATCTGGGCATCATCCCGATCAACGTCCGCATCGAGGGCGTCAACTCCGCCAACGGCATCACCGTGGGAGCCGACGCGACCGCGTGCGTCTGCGTCGACGCGGACGACGAAGGGCTCCTCTACTCGGCGGTCGAACGCCTGATGGACAAGTCCCGCCTCGAGATCCAGGAGCAGATCCAGCAGACGATGGTGGGGAACTTCCGCGGTGCGCTCAACAAGACGACCCCGCTTCAGGCGATTGGGATGGTCGAGAGCGTGGACGACGCGGAGGCGCTTGGCGAAACGCAGCCGCCCGCCGTGCGGCAGCCTCAGGTTCCGGCGGAATCCGAGGACGAGGGCGAGCGCGCTCAGTTCCGACGCGAGCTGATCCGAGACAGCACGCAGGACTTGAGCACGTTCGGCATGGCGGTCGTGTCCGTCTCGCTTCAGAAGATCTGGGATACGTCGAACTACATCGCCAACCTGGCGAACAAGACGCTGTCTCGGAAGCGCCAGGAAGTGGAGATCGAGGAAGCTCGGCTTTACGCCCGGGCGGAACGCGCCGAGTCGGACGCCCAACGACGCGAGACGGTCGCCCAGAGCCAGGCGAACGAGAAGATCGTCGCTGCCCAGCAGGAACTGGAGATCATCCGCCGCCGCTGCGAGGCGGACGTAGAACGCGCGCGCTTGGAGGCGGACTCCGCCGTGATGAAGGCGAACAGTGAAGGCGAACGGGACGTCGAACAGGTGACCGTCGAGCTGCAACGCCTCAAGAACGCGTCGTACGTAACCGTGGAGGCAGAGGCGAAGCGCCGCGCCGCCGAGATCGTCGCCGAGGGCGAATCAGAAGCTGTCAACGTCGTCCAGCAGACGCGCAACGATCTGCTCAAGCAGAAGGCGGAGCTCGTCGCCCAAGCGGGCGGGCGGGGACGCGTCGCGCTCTTCGTGAACCAACAGCTCGCGACGCTCTTCGAGGCGTACCGCGAGCACGCGAAGGATCAGCGCATCGACACCGTTGTGGCGATGGACGACGACCGGGGGATCAACGGCGTCGTCAATCGCGGACCCGAGGCGATGGTGGATTTCCTGCGGCACTTGG
Organism: Candidatus Poribacteria bacterium; assembly: GCA_016866785.1. Classification (NCBI taxonomy): domain Bacteria; phylum Candidatus Poribacteria; species Candidatus Poribacteria bacterium. The sequence goes on along the minus strand of VGLH01000003.1, from coordinate 69,198 downwards.
AGCGTGGCTTCGGCATCAGCGTTCGCGATCTCCTGTCCACGTCCAAGCAGGGCGCAGCTTCCGAGGAGGCGGCGAAATGACAGGCTTCCTCTCTGTACTGCTCGTCCTGATCGTTCTGACGCTGCTGGTACAGCTCGTCACGAAGATGAAGATCGTCGGGGCGAATGAGCTCTCGGTCGTCGCCGGCAAAGGTCCCGATGGCTTCACGTCGCTGCGCGGTGGACGCGTGTTCGTCTGGCCACTCGTCCACCGGTTCTTCAAGATGGACCTTCGTCCGAGGACGACGTCGGTCAACGTCGAGTCTGCCATCGCGGCGGGGATCGTCCCGCTGACGGTCGTCGCGACGGTCAGCTTCGCCGTGTCGTCGTCTGGGCGCGGGATGCGCAACGCGATCCGACGCATCCTGACGATGATTCAGGACTGGGAAGAGCTGACGCACGTCGCGACGTCGATCATCGAGGGGCATCTGCGCGACTCCATCGCGACGATGACGCCCGAACAGGTGATGACGGACAAGGACATCCTCGTCCAGAACATGATCCGCGTCTGCAAGTCCGACCTCGACGGCATCGGTCTCGAGATCACGTCGATGAATATCGCGGACGTGGACGACCATCGGCTCGAAGGAGTGGCGGAACCGGAACTCTACATCGCTCTGCTCAAGCGCGTGCAGTCCGCCAACGCCGACACGCAGTCCCGCGAGGCGCAGGCGCTCGCGCGAGCGACCGCCAAGGAGCAGTCGGAGGCGCGCCGCGCCGAGGTGATCGTCCGCCAAGCCGAGAACGAGCGCGAGAGCCTGCAGGCGGAGACGCGCGTCCGCATCGCGTCCGAGAACCAGCGGGCAGCCATCGGTGTGCAGAAGGCAGTCCGAGACGCCGAAGCGCAGGTCGCGGGCGTTCGGGCGCAGATCGAAGCCGAGAAGCAACGCATCGAGATGCTGACGGCGCGGTACGAGGCGGACGTCATCACGCCGGCGCTCGCTGAGCGGGAGCGGCTCGTCCTGTCTGCCCGCGCGGAAGCGGCGACCATTCGAGGGCGAGCGCAGGCGGAGATCGACCAACTCCGACGCACCATCGACATCCTCGCCGAGGGCGGCGACTCGGCGCTCGATGCGTTCGTCATCGACAACTTCGAGCGGTTCATTAAGCCGCTGGCGCAGACGATGGACCTATTCCCGGTCGAGCACGCGACGGTGCTGACCGGCATGGGCGGTTCCCGCGCGCCGATATCCGGCATCCACCCGCACCCCATCGAGGAGGAGCGGGCCCGCCTGCTGCAGGAGGCGTTCGGCTCCATCGCGAGCGCGACGCGACGGGACGCCGACGCGACCTGATGTGAAGCGGATCCGGCGACCAGGGCAGTTTCATGAACGAGTCTCGCCGCCTGCTGCGCAGGTCCAACACTACCTGTCATTCCCGCGAGCCCCGCGAAGGCGGGGCTCGCGGGAATGACGGCGATAGAGGGTCAGCGCGTCGACGGATGCCGCAGCGCGCGGGCATCAGCCGGTTGCCTGGGGTGCAGAAGCGCGAGGCGAGGTGTGCTCATGAAACAGCCCTGATCCGGCGACCCGCGCGTTTGTTGCCTGGCGTCCCGGCGTGGTAGACTGGAACCGGTCCACCCCTGCTGTTGAGGTACTGTCGCCCTTGCCAGACCACGCTGTCCAGCGAGTCGCCGCCTGTTGCGCCGCCATTCTGTGGTGGATTGCGGGTGCGGCTACTGCCGAGCCGCGTGGCGGCGATATCGACGGGAAGGGCGTGCATGTCGTCGTGAGCGCAGCGGCTGACGGACAAGAGTTCCCGGTCGCCGTCCTCAAGGCGAACGGCGAGAGCTTCATCGTCTGGCACGACTTCCGCGCGGGCGACCGAGACATCTACGGTCAGCGGTTCGATGCCTCCGGGGCGCCGCTCTGGCAGCCGAACGGCAAGCCTTTGTGCGCGCTGGATGGTTCCCAGGGATGGCCCGACGTAGCGGACGACCCAAACGGCGGAGGCTTCTTCGTCGCGTGGGGCGACAGCCGTAACGGTTCCCAGGACATTTACGCGCAACGGTTCAGCGCCAATGGCGAGCCCCTCTGGGAGCCCACCGGTGTTCCCATCGCTGTGCACGCCACCGGCAAGGACGATCTGACGATCATCGCCGACGGCGAGGGTGGCTTCATCGCCGCATGGGAAGACTGGCGGAGCGGCGATCAGGATATCTACGGACAGCGCGTCGCGTCGACGGGCAAACCGCTGTGGGCTCCCAACGGGTCGCCAGTGTGCACGGCTCCGGCGCACCAGTACGACCCCATGATCGACCTCGATGGAACCGGCGGATGCGTCGTCACATGGTGGGACGTGTCGTCGCCCGAATGGCACGCGATGGCTCAGCGCATGTCGCCGTCGGGCGAGCGGCTCTGGGGACCGGAGGGAACCCGGATCAGCCTATCCGCCGGGAGCCAGGCGGGTCCGTTCGTCGTTGGCGATGGGGGCGGGGGAGCGCTGGTGTTCTGGACCGACTACCGGGACGACGACGGAACCTACTCGAACATAGACCTGTACGGGCAGCATGTGGCTCCAGATGGGTCGCGGCAGTGGGGGCACCTCGGGATGCCCATCTCGACCGCGCCGGGGAATCAGCAGAACGCGGTCGGTGCGAGCGACGGCAAGGGCGGAGCCGTTGTCTCGTGGGTCGATACCCGAGACGTCTTCGACGACATCTATGGTCAGCACGTGCTGCACGATGGGTCGATGGCATGGGAAGCCGACGGCAAGCATGTCTGCACCGCCGAGGGACGGCAGCGCGATCCGCGCATCGTGATCGACCGCGGAACCGTCGTCGTTGCCTGGCACGACTTCCGGCGCGAAACGGACGATGAGACACAGCAGGACATTTACCTCCAGCGGCTCGACCTGTCCGGCTCGCGTTTGGAACCGGGCGAGGGAATCGAGGTCCGCGTGGGAGCCGATCAGAGCTCGTGGCTTCGACTCCACGCCCGTCGTGGCGTGCTGCTTGCGGCGTGGATGGAATCCGGGACCGGAGACAGCGACGTACATGCATGGATCCGGCGCGTGGCAACGGACGCGCCATAGCGCATCGAAGGGGTTTTCGCTCGCATGTTCCGATGGATGACCGCTGGCGAATCGCACGGCAAGGGATTGACCGCCATCGTGATGGGCGTTCCGGCGGGGCTCCCGCTGGCGGCTGCCGACATCGACGTCGATCTGGCGCGCCGCCAGCTCGGATACGGGCGCGGCGGTCGGATGAAGATCGAGAAAGACGCCGTGCAGATCACGTCGGGCGTGCGGGCAGCCCGGACGCTGGGCAGTCCGGTCGCGCTCTACGTGCCGAACCGGGACTGGGAGAACTGGGAATCGGTCATGTCGCCCGACGCGGACGCGCAGACGGATCGACGGACCCTGACACGTCCGCGTCCGGGTCACGCGGACCTGCCGGGCGGCATCAAGTATGGGCACGATGACCTGCGGAACGTGCTCGAACGGGCGAGCGCGCGGGAAACGACCGTCCGCGTCGCGGTCGGAGCGGTCGCCAAGCGGCTGCTGGCGGAGTTTGGCGTTTCCATCTTCTCCGTCGTGACGCAGATCGGGCCCATCCGCGCCGACGTTGACGTGAACGCCCTCGACGGCAACGCAGCGTTCGACGAGTCGCCTCTGCGATGTCCCGACGCCGATGCCGAAGCCCGGATGATCGAGCACATCGACGCCGCACAGCGACGAGGCGACACCGTAGGCGGCGTTTTCACGGTCATCGCGCGCGGGCTGCCCATCGGACTGGGGAGCCACATCGCCTGGGACACGCGCCTCGACGCGCGGATCGCCGGAGCCATGATGAGCATCCAGGCGATGAAGGGCGTCTCCATCGGCTTGGGGTTCGACGCCGCCGGCATTCCCGGTTCCGAGGCGCACGACGAGATCTTCTACGACGCGGACGAATGCCGGTTCTACCGCGAGACGAACCGCGCCGGAGGGCTGGAGGGCGGCATCACGAACGGGATGCCCCTGGTCGTGAACGTCGCGATGAAGCCGATATCCACGCTCGGAAGACCGCTGCGGTCTGTAGACGTCCACACGAAGGAGCCCTTCGAGGCGCAGAAAGAACGCACCGATAGCTGTGCGGTTCCGGCGGGTGGCATCGTCGGCGAGGCGATGCTGGCGGTCGTGCTGGCGGAAGCGTGGCTGGAGAAGTTCGGCGGCGACAGCCTGTCCGAAGTGCGCCGGAACGTGGAAGGCTACTTGGAGTCCGTGCGTCGTGTCTGAGACTCGGTCTGACTCTCGCAACATCGTGCTGGTCGGCTTCATGGGCTCCGGCAAGAGCTCCGTCGGGGCGGAGCTCGCTCGACGGTTGGGACGCGAGTTGATCGACACGGACGAGATCATCGAGCGCTCCTCCGGGGCGACGATCCCGGAGCTCTTCGCGCAGCGCGGCGAGACGGCATTCCGCGACCTGGAGAGCGAGGCGGTACGCGAGGCTGCGGCGAGGCGCGGCGTGGTCATCTCGACGGGCGGCGGAGCGATCCTCCGGTTGGAGAATCTGCGGGCGCTGCGGGAGTCCGGGACGGTGGTCTATCTGCGCGCCACGCCGGAGTCGATCCACGACCGCGTGCGCGGCGAGACGCATCGTCCGCTCCTGCAGGTGGCGGACCCCACGGCGCGCATCCGCGAGCTGCTTCAGGCGCGGGAACCGTACTACGCCCAGGCAGATGCCATCGTCGATACGGACGGCAAGTCGATTGAAGCCCTAGCTGCCGAAGTCGCCAGCGCGACCGACTCGCGGGCAACCGCGCAGCCGCCCACGGAGATCGTCGTCCGGCTCGGATCGCGCTCGTACCCCATCGTGATCGGCAGAGGCGTTCTGGCTGAGTTGGCGTCGCGGCTATCGTTCGCGCGGCGCGGATCGAGAGTCGCGGTCGTCACGAGTGAGCGGCTCGCGGATCGTTATGGCGCTCGGATAGTCCGACACCTCGAAGACGCGGGATTCGCCGCGTGGCTCGCGTCGATTCCCGACGGCGAGGAGCACAAGAACCTGTCCACGGCGAGCCGCCTGTACGACCTGTGCGCGGAGCGCCGCATGGAGCGGCAGTCACCCATTGTCGCCGTGGGCGGGGGAACCGTGGGCGACATCGCGGGTTTCGTCGCGGCGACGTACATGCGGGGCGTGCCGTTCGTTCAGGTTCCGACGAGTCTGATCGCCCAGGTCGATGCGAGCGTCGGCGGCAAGGTGGCGGTCGATCATCCCAAGGGGAAGAACCTGATCGGCGCGTTCTACCAGCCGCGTCTGGTTCTCGCGGACATCGCGGCGCTGGCGACGCTGCCCGACCGCGAGTTCCGCGCCGGAATCGCGGAAGTGCTCCGATACGCCGTGATCGCTTCTCCGAGCCTGTTCGAGACGCTGGAACGGCGCATGCCGGAGGTCTTGGCGCGTGACGAGCGCCTGCTGACGGAGATCGTCGCGGCATCGTGCGCGATCAAGGCGCGGATCGTCGAAGAGGACGAGGACGAATCCGGCGTCCGCGCGACGCTGAACTACGGTCACACGTTTGGACACGCCATCGAGGCGGTCACTGGGTACCGCGACTTCCTCCACGGAGAAGCGGTCGCGTTGGGCGAGCTCTGCGCGGCGGAGCTGAGCCGCGCGCGCGGACTCGTCGATGGGTCGTTCTGCGACCGACAACGGGCGATCCTGACCTCGGCGGGGCTACCGACCGCTCTGCCGGCGCATATCGATCCTCGCGACGTGGCGGGGGCGATGTGGCATGATAAGAAGGTGGACGGCGGGCGGATCCGGTTCATTTTGCCGACCCGCATCGGCAACGTGGTGATTCGGGATGACTTCGCCGAGGACGAGATCGTGCGTTCCATCGAGGCAGCGCTGAGATGAGCGAATCGGCAACCGACGGAGCAATGAAGCACGTCTTGGTCCTGCACGGACCCAATCTGCACCTGCTGGGCAAGCGCGAACCCGCCATCTACGGAACGACGACGCTGGCGGACATCGACCGGGCTCTGGACGCGCAAGCGACTGGCTTGGGCATCCGATTGACGACGTTCCAGTCGAACCACGAAGGCGCGCTGGTCGATATCATCGGCGAGCACCTCGGGTCGGTGGACGGCGTTCTCATCAACCCGGCGGCGTTGACCCACACGAGCGTCGCCGTGCGCGATGCGCTCTCGATGCTCGGCGTTCCCGTGATCGAGGTGCATCTATCCAACATTGCCGCGCGAGAGTCTTTCCGCCATCATTCGTTCGTCGCTCCGATCGCGCTGGGAACCATCGCCGGCTTCGGCGCGGACAGCTACCGGCTCGCGCTCGACGCAATGGCAGCCGCTTTGGCGCGGCGCGGTCAGTGACTGGGACTCCGAGTTTCAGGATACGGCGCTTCTGATCGACTAGCGAAGGACCGACATGGCATCGACGGCGGATATTCGCAATGGGGTTGTGATTCGATTCAACGGGGACCTGCATCGCGTCGAGTGGTTCCAACACCACAAGCCCGGCAAGGGCGGCGCGTTCATGCGAACGAAGCTACGCCGCTTGTCTGACGGCGCGGTGTTCGAGAACACGTTCCGGTCCGGCGCCGACATCGAGCTCGTGCGGCTCGAGACGCGCGAGATGCAGTACCTGTACGCCGAGCAAGACCTCTACTACTTCATGGACAACCAGTCGTTCGAGCAGATGCCGATGCAGCGGGAGCTCCTCGGCGACGCCGCGCAGTTCCTCGCGGACAACATGCAGGTGAAAGTCCAGTTCGACGGCGAGACGGCGGTGACCGTCGAACTCCCGGCAGCCGTCGTGCTGACCATCGTAGAGACGGAACCGGGGTTCCGTGGCGATACCGTGAGCGGAGGCACGAAGCCAGCGAAGCTGGAGACTGGCATCACGATTCAGGTACCTCTGTTCGTCGACCAGGGCGCTCAGGTGAAGGTCGACACCCGGACGGGAGAGTACCTGGGAAGGGCGTGACCCGTGGTACGAGCCGCCGACGACAGACAGCGACGGCAACAGCTCGCGGCTGAGATCCGCGAGCTCGCCGACCTGATGCGCGAGTGCGGGCTCTCAGAGCTCGCCGTCGAGGAGGGGAAGGAGTCGCGCCGACTCTTGCTCCGGCTGCAGGGCGCTGTCGCTGCCCCGGCGCCGGTTCAGCCGATGGCGGCTCCTGCGGTTCCGGTGGTGGAACGCACACCGACGGAGATCGGCGGCGGCAACTTCGATGTCGTCGAAGCGCCGATGATCGGTACGTTCTACATCGCGCCGTCGCCGAGCGAGCCGCCGTTCGTCGCCGTCGGAGACCGCGTGACGATTGGCAAGACGCTCTGCATCATCGAGGCGATGAAGCTCCTGAACCAGATCGAGGCGGAGTTCGAGTGCGAGATCATCGAGGTGCTGGTGGCGAACGCGACCCCGGTCGAATACGGTCAGCCGCTGTTCCGCGTACGACGCGTTTAGGCTTCTCGCAGCCCGCAGACGAGTGACGCGATGTTCAAGAAAGTCCTGATCGCCAACCGTGGCGAGATCGCCCTGCGCGTGATCCGCGCGTGCCGGGAGATGGGGATTCGCACGGTCGCGGTCTTCTCCCAAGCCGACGCCGACTCGCTCCACGTCCGGCATGCGGACGAATCGGTCTGTATCGGTCCCGCGCCTTCCCCGAAGAGCTATCTGAACGTCCCATCGATCATCGCCGCCGCCGAAGTGACGAACGCGGACGCGATCCATCCGGGAACCGGGTTCCTTGCCGAGAGCGCCCACTTCGCGGAGGTGTGCCGCGAGTGCAAGATCGCGTTCATCGGGCCCAGCGTCGAAAACATCGCGACGATGGGCGACAAGGTTCAGGCGCGGCAGTCGGTCGGGAAGGCGGGGATCCCTCTTGTTCCCAGCGGAAGGCGTCGCCGTCGAGGCTTGCGCAGCCACCAGCACGAGCTTGCCGACACCGAGGACGAGGCGCTGGCGATTGCCCGTGAGATCGGCTATCCGGTGATGATCAAGGCGGCTGCCGGCGGCGGCGGTAGAGGCATCCGCGCGGCGCACAACGACGTCAGCCTGGTCGCCTTGTTCCGTACCACGCGGGCGGAGGCAAAGGCGGCATTCGGGCGAGAAGACGTCTACATCGAGAAGTTGGTCCAGGACGCGCGGCACATCGAGTTCCAGGTCATGGGCGACCAGCACGGGAACATCATCCACTTCGGCGAGCGCGACTGCTCGATCCAGCGCAAACACCAGAAGCTGGTCGAAGAGACGCCGTCGAACATCGATCCGAAAGTGCGCGACGAGATCGGGAGGCTCGTGCTGAGGGCGGCGCGGGCGATCCACTACGAGAACGCGGGGACGATGGAGTTCCTCGTGACGGATGACGGCGAGTTCTACTTCCTCGAAATGAACACGCGCATCCAGGTCGAGCACACGATCACGGAGCAGGTCTGCGGCGAGGACCTTGTCAAGTGGCAGATTCGAGTCGCCGCGGGAGAACGCCTGACCCTTGAGCAGAAGAACGTGACCCTCAAGGGACACGCGATCCAGTGCCGCATCAACGCGGAGGACCCGGACAAGGGGTTCATGCCGACTCCCGGCAGGATCGTCACCTATCAGACGCCCGGAGGACCGGGCGTCCGAATCGACAGCCACGCCTTCGCGGGGTACCTGATCCCGCCGTACTACGACTCGCTCATCTCGAAGCTCGTGACCTTCGGCGCGACGCGGGAAGAAGCCATCGCCCGGATGCGCCGCGCACTGGACGAGTACACGATTGCCGGCGTGAAGACGACCATCCCCTTCCATCGGCGCGTCATGGACGACACGGACTTCCTCGCCGGATGCGTCCACACGAGCTTCGTCGAGCGCCTCGGCATCGCCTGACGCCCTGCGTCACCACGGGCGCTCGATCCCGAGCTCATCCGCCAGCGCTTGCAGACGGCTCTGGTGATTCCTGCCGACCGGCACGCCCAGCTCACGATACTCGCGCTCCCTCACCGCCTCGATCCCGCCGGGCAGATACGACTCCGTGAATCCCTCGACGGGAGCCATCTGCCGCACCGCGCGGACGTACGCCGACGTCTCGCGCTCGAACTGCTCGACCGGCATGAACAAGTCGATTCGGAACATGATGACGAGCGACCCCTGGTTGGCTCCCGACCATGTCCGCGTGGCGCGGGACGGATCCAGCGGCACGCCTGCGAGAAGCGCCCCCCACGTCTGGCAGATCGCTCCAAGCCCGATGCTGCGGAACACGATGGCGGGAGCCAAGCGCGCGATTTCCTCGCGGTGCTGGTTCCCCATGTAGAGGTCGTGCATCGCGCCGAAGTCGAGGACGAACGGGTCTTGGTCGCCCGTCGGAAAGCTGAACGACATCGGCGAGCCTCCTCCGGCGTGGTAGATCGGGTTCCCCGGTGACAGACCGAGCTGGTGACCCGACGTGACGAACGCCAGCAACCCGTGCAGGAGCGCCTTCCGCGAGTAAATCCCTGCCGCCCCGAAATGCCCGTGGTTGCGGCTCAACCCGACCGCGATGCCGGACTGCTTCGCCAGTTCGATGACGCGCTCGGCGCTCCGCAGCGCCGGGAAGTATCCGAGCCCGCCGTCGCCGTCGACGATCACGCTGGTGGGCGTTTCGCGGACGATGTGGACGTTCGGCTTCGCGTTCAAGTGTCCGTCGCGCATCAGCGGCGCGTACCCTGCGATCTGCTGTGTACCGTGGCTGAAGACGCCGCGCAGATCGTTGGCGACCAGCGCGTCTGCCAGCACGGATGCTCTCTCTGGCGGCAAGCCGACCGCCTCGCCGGCGCGAGCGACAAAGGCGTGGAGCTTCTCGTGCGGAACTCGGATGAACTCGGTTGGCGGAGTGTTCAACGGGTCGTCCTTTCGATGGTTCTCAGACCACGTGTCGCGCCAGAAGTCAGTAGGGAACGGTCGCCCAGAGCCAAAATCGCGGCGTTCGTTCGTCGGTTCCACGAACCGGCAGCGCGATGTCCATCTGGAGCCGCTGGAACCCGAGGCGGCGCGTCAGCCTTGCGGCGGGCGGGCTCGCGTCGGAGGTCACGTCGATGCCCATTGAGATGCCAGCGTCGCCGTACCAATGCCGATCCCACTCGGGCTCGTCCGCCCACATGGTGGCGCCGGCATCTCCGAACGCGGCGAGGAACGCCGCTGCCCACGGCAGATGCCACGCGAGGTCCGCGCCGATGACGCCTCCGAGGTCGCCGACGAACTGCGATGTCTCGAACCCTCGGAGCGTCGCGGCTCCACCCAGCCACCATTGGCGCTGAATCGGCAGGCGTTGGCGCGTCCACTGACCCTGGCAACGGGCGGTGAGTTGGAGGCTGTCTCCCAGCGGCGCGTAGGCGGCGAGATTGCCCTGCACACGCACGAAGCGCATCGACGCTGCCCGGCGAAGCGAGCCGTCGTCCGGGAGCGCCGGAATGAATCGCGCGACTTCCGAGTGGACCTGCGCGAGAAGCCCGAGCCGCGTTCGTGGCGAGGGCTCGGGCTTCGGCTGGATCGCCATGTCGTCTTGCGTATCGACGTCGCGAAGGTCCAGCATGAAATCGAGCGACGCGTAGTGCGTCGTGCCGTCCGATGCGGGGCGGTTGGGTCGGATGCCTCCGCGCGTCAGAATGCTTCGGTCGAGCAGCGACCGGAGCGAGCGGTCGATGTCGGCGCTGATCCCCGCTTCGAGCTTGACGCGGCGATGCGGAGCGAACCACGTGAACGCTCGAACGCCGTCCGTCGTGTGGTAGTCCCCTGGCACGGAACCGTACGCGAGCGCTGTCAGGCTCGAAAGCACACCGGGGGAGCCCTGCCATAGCTGAGCGCGCGAGGCGCGTTCGGCGACACCCCCGATCACGAGCATGCCCTTCGTGTCGATGGCGTAGCGTGCTCCGACGCTGCCGTTCACGCGGTACGTTCGTCCGTCCGTTCTCTCCGCGTATTGGAGCCCGGACATGCGGATCGCCGTCAGCCATCGTCCGATGGGCTCATCGCGCAGCCTCAGAGTAGCTCCCAGTTCCCAGACGTGCACCTGCGTGAAGGCGACAATCGGCGCAACCGACACACCGACCCGGCTCCGCTCTTCCGCGATGACGGTCCAGACGACTCCGCCGTCCGCCCGTTCGGCGCCGCCGTCGCTCAATCCCATCAACTCGCGATGCCCGCGCGACAGTCGATCCGTTGCCGCTCGACAGTCGTCGACAGCGACCCATCGGTTGTAGGGCTGCCCTCGACTGGACGCGAGCTCCGATTCGATGTCGGCTCGCGGAACCGCGCGCGCGCCGACGACTCGGATCGCATCGATCCTGCCCTCGTCGACGATCAGGCGCAGACCGTCCGAGGACACGTCGGAGCGCACGGTCGCTAGCGCGTAGCCCTGCGCGCGGTAGGCGTTTTCCATGAGCCGCCGCCTCGACTCGATGGCGTCGTTGGCGATCCAGCCGTCGCGCCAATCGAAGGCGAATCGAAGATCGTCGGACTGCCAGACCGTCGCGCCATCGATTTCGGGAGAGTGCGTTCGCGTCGCCTGAAAGCCGGACGCCGAGAGGAGAGCGGTTTCTGTCTCGCCGTCCGACGTGAGCGACACGCCGACCTCGCGGAACCAGCCGAGACGCCGCGCGCGCGCTTCGACCGCCGGAAGATCGGACAGGCGGATCAGCCCATCGGCGGGCAGCCCGACCGCCTCCGTGATCTCATCTGCGGTGGCGTCGCCCTCTGCCTCGACCCGGATCGGAATGCGCTCTTCGCGTGGATCGCGTCGCTCGCCCAACACGAGGAGGATGTTCTGGTCGCCGGAACCGTCTTCTGTCCCGCCGCGCGACAGACGCACGGCTCCCGTGGTATCCGGCTCCAAGCCGTCGACGCGAACCGACATTTCGAGAACCCACCAGCCGGGCAGCAGTCGTATCGCGATCTCCAGACCATCGTCGTCCGGTTCGTCGTCGAGTCGGGTTCCCAGCGGGTTGACGATCAGTCCGAGGTGTCGCTCCAAGAGCGTGATGCCCCAACCGAGCTCATTGCCCGCGCCCTCGAAGTCAGGATCGTCCGGCAGAACCTTGAGCGCCAGCGACGCCCAGTCGCGCTGCTCGGCGGCAGCCGCGATGAAGAGATGCTCGTCATCCCACGCGAACTGGACGTGCGTCGATGGACCTGCTGTCGCGCTCTCGAAGCGCAAGTTGGGCGCATCGAGCCAGGGGGCTTCGAGCTCGCCGTCCACCGAGATGCCGCCCTCGATTCGGGGAGCGACGTACTGCGGAACCGTCGCTTCCGAGCTCTCCTCGTCATTGGCAGCGAGGACGTCGATACCGCCGTGGTCCGTCTGGAGCTCGACGAGAGGTCCGCCGGTTCCTAGCGTGCCGGCAACGCGGCGATTTCCGCCGCTCTCTTCGGGCGTCTGGATTCGTAGACCGATGGGCACTTCGATGTTGACGGCTCCGCCGTCGGCGCGGGCATCGAGCTCAGCGGCAAAGCCTGGCGGGATTCGCAGCGAGAGGTCTCCCTCGCCCGACTTGAGCACGAGCGGGAACGCGGCGGCGTCCAGCACGGCGATCTCGATGTCGCCTCGGTTGACCTGGAACTTCGAGGCATCGGCGAGGAACACGCGCGCGCTGACGTTTCCGCGATCGACCTGCACGTCGAAGCTGCCCACGGCTCTGTCGATTGTCAAGGAGCCGTCGACGAGTCGCAGACCCAGCGTTCCGTAGAGCCGCGTCACAATGACTTCGCCGCGCTCGACCGTCACATTGAGCCGGAGGTCTTCGGGACAGCGGATCTTCACGGCTCCGGCGTCGTCGGAACCGCCCTCCACGGCGATGGTTTCGTCGTCCCTCCCGACGGACAACGGCGAATCGGACTCGATCGACAACTCCGGCAGGTCGTGGCTGGTGATCCAGAGATCGACCGCGCCGAAGGTCATGCGCGCCGACCGGGCTCCCGTGGCGTCGATCCGACGGACGGGCTTGGCGGCTTTTGCAGGCGCGGAGTGCAGCGCCGGCAGAACGGTCACGAGGAAGGCGGTGATCGCTCGCAGGAGGGAGGAGGTCGCCATGCCCGCATTCTAGCGGGGGCACCGGCAGGCGACAACGCGCAGACACGACCGGTACAGCACGAAGGCTCCCTTGCGGGAGCCCTCCGCTGCGCCCTTAGGGGACGGGCGCTTTGTAACCGCCTCGTAGGTGGCGGCAGCCCTTACTTCGCCGTCGCCGTCACGCTGAACGAGGTGGCGTATTGCATGATGCCCCGCGCGATGGCTTCGGCGAGCGTCTCTCGGTAGCTGGGGGTGGCGAGCCTTCTGCCCTCTGTCGGGTTCGACAGGAACCCGAGCTCGACGAGCACGGACGGCACGCGAAGCCCCGCCAGAACGACGAATCCGGCTTCCTTGATCCCACGGTCGTTCGAGCCGGAGGCGTTCGCGAGCTCCTCCTGGACTCTCGCGGCGAGAGAGCGGCTCTCGGCGGTCTTGGCGGAGACGAGGATATCCGCCAGCAGGTCGTCGATATCGTGCATCTGGACGCTGCCCGCGTTTTCGCGCGCGGCGGCGCGTGCAGACCGCGCATCACGCGCCGGAGCGCATACCCACGTCTCCACGCCGTTGCCTGCGGGCGACTCGGCGGAGTTCACGTGGATGCTGACGAAAAGATCGGCGTTCCACTTCCGCGCCAACTCGTTGCGCTGGGCCAACGGGATGAAGGTGTCGTCCTTGCGCGTCATCAGAACGCGAAGACCTCGCTCTTCGAGAAGCGCGGCGAGGCGCGTCGATACGTCGAGATTGATCTCTTTCTCTGACGGCAGCCCGGGAGCCGTCGCGCCGTAGTCCTTCCCGCCGTGTCCTGGGTCGATGACGATCGTCGACACGCCCAATCCGAGCTGCTGCATCAGCGTCGGAGATGCCCCGATCTTAGGAGCCGTCTGCGTCGGCGGCTGAACGATAGGCTGTGACGGCGGCGTCACGACCACGGGCGTCGGCTCGCCTTTGGGAGGTGGGCTCACGTCGATCTTGGGCTTGGGCTTCGGGTCCTCGATGACGACGGTGCGAGCCGGCGCCACGGGCTTCGGTGGCGGCGGGGCGATGGCGTTCCACGCTTCAGCGGCATATGTGCTGGACGGGTAGTTGTTGACGAGCAACTGATAGTGACGGTGCGCCAGGGCTGGGTCGCCGAGCCTGCCATAGGCTCTGGCGGACCAGTAGAGCGCGTTCGGGGCGTGCGGCGATGTCGGGAACCGGTCGCGGAGCTCGCGGAACGCCTTGGTCGCTGCGGCGTTCGTCGCAGGGGTTCCCGCGTAGAAGTAGGAGACGCCCGCGCCGAACAACGCATCGTCCGCGTCGTCCGAGTCGGGGTTCTGCCGAACGAGTCCTGCAAAGTCGCGCGCCAGCGCCGTCCACTGATCCGGCGTCGCGCTGCCACGAGCGTAGGACTGCTGCACGGCGATCAGGTCGAGGAAACCTCGGTTCCCGGGCGCTCGAGACGCGCCCGCGCAGCCGAGGACGGCGGCGAGAGCGGCGACGGCAGCGAGGACGCGCGGACGCATCCATCCGAGGCGGGCTGAACGCATGTCCGCAGGTCCTCCGGCGGTTCGTTCCCTTGTCGTCAACTTCCGACGAGTAGAACGGCGTCAGGACTGCGCGGTTACGGGATTGGCTCCGAGCCGCGCGGCGAGCGCGTTCACGAGGCGGGCGAGCTCTTCCAGCGTCAGGGTCTCGCCCCGGCGCGATGAGTCGATACCGGCGAAGTCCAGCGCGGACGCGATCTCCGGGCGCGACGCCCCAAGCGATGACAACGCGTTGAGAAGCGTCTTGCGCCGTTGTCCGAATGCCGCGCGCGTCACGCGAGACAGTAGGAGCTCGTCGACGACGTGAACGGGCGGTGCGGAACGCGGGATGAGACGGATGACCGCCGACCGAACCCGCGGTGGCGGGTGGAACGCCCCGGCTCCGACGCGGAAGCAGTACTCGGCGACGCATCGATAGTGGATCCACACGGAGATCGAGCCGCAGCCGGGGCTTCCGGGCGGAACGGCGATGCGACGAGCTACCTCCTCTTGCACCATGAGCGTCGCGGCGGTCCAGGCGCGCGAGTCGTCGAGCAGGCGCTCGAGGATCGGGGTCGTGATGCTGTACGGAAGGTTGCCGACCACGGCGACAGGAGGCGCGACGCCGTTCGAGGCGAGGACGTCGGTCAGCGGCGCTGCAAGGAAATCGGTCGGCACCACCTGAACGGCGGGGAACCGTGTCGCGAGTTCCTCGATCTTCGGGATCAGGTCGCGGTCGATCTCGACGGCAAGGACTCGTCCGGATCCGCCCACGGCGGCGGCAAGCCGCTCGGTGAGCGCTCCGGGCCCGCTGCCGATCTCCAGCACCGTGTCGCCGGACTGAATCCCGGCAGCGGCGATGATGCGGTCGAGGACGCCCGGATCGTGCAGGAAGTGCTGGCTCAGCGCGCGCTTAGGACGCGGGCGCACCGGTTCCTTCACGTTCGATCCGGGCGTGGGCTCTCGGCGTCCGCGACGCGGCACGCGACTCCTACTTCGTCTTCGGGTAACCCGCCTCGAGGGCGAGAATGCTGTACGCCGTGACGAGCACCGGATCGCCCTCGTACCAGCGATCCGCTTCGTTGGGGGGCCACGCCCCGGTCGGCGTCTGAGACTTGATCAGTTGCTGCGACAGGGCTTGATACCAGTCGATCTTCTGCCCGGATGCCGTCGTGAAGGTCGGCGACCCGTAAGCGGCGAGCGCCTTCGCCATCGTCTGGTAGCCGTAGTAGAGTCCCTGCTTTCCGATGGGCTCGTTCTCTTCCAGGTTCCAGTGCTGGCTGAGCCACTTGACCGCCGCCTGAACGCGCGGATCGTCCCGTTTGACGTTGGCGTAGATCATGCTCATGACGCCCGCGTAGGTCATCGTCGCGTAGGAGCGGGGTCGTCCCTGGGCGTCGTTGCCCGCCTTGCTCTCCGGCGGCTCGTTCTTACCCAGCGCGTAGATGAACCCGCCGTCGTCGGTGGACCAGGACTCGTCGTTCGTCTCGCTGTTGTTCTGGAGACGGCTCAGGAACTTGATCGCCTTGTCCCAGACGGCGGCGTCCGCCGATGTGCCGCTGTCGCGCAGCGCCGTCAGCGCCATCGACAGGTTCGACAGGTCGTTTCGGTTCGGATTGCTGCCGTATCCGATCCCACCGTAGTTGGAATCCTCCGGCTGTGCGCCCTCTCCCTCATCGACTTGCGAGCGCATGATGTATTCCTGCGCGCGCCGGATCGCCGTGGCGTAGCGCGCGTTCTTGGAGGCAGCGAGCGCCATCAACGCCGTGGACGTGCTGTAGTTGGGCAGCGGGAGTTGGCTCTTGGCGTCGTAGATGGACCCGTCGGCGTTCTGGAGGCTGACGAACCAGTCGAGCGCGCGCTTCACCTGAGGGCTGTCCGCGGTGTACGTGCCCTTGGGATGGCGCAGGAACGCCGTTGCCACGAGCCCGGATACGCCCGGACCGTACTCGCTGCGCCAGATGCCCTTGGCGTCGCTCTGGGTCGCGAGCCACTTGAGCCCGTTGTCGATGGCGCGATCGACGGCGGCGAGATCGGCTCGGGTCTGCGCTTCGACGGGAACCAGCGACGCAACCGCGAACCAGGCGATGGCGGTCGCGATCCATTGCACGCGTTTCATCGGGTTCTCCCTCATGTGTTGGGTTCTCCCTCATGTGCAGGAGTAATGACCTCGCGTCAGGACCCGCGAGGTTCCTTCAGCTCGAACACGACCGGAATCAGGATTCGCAGCGAGTCCCCGGTTTGCTCGGCGGGGAACGCGGGGAACGGCGACGCCTCTCGGATCGCCGAAACGGCGGCATCGTCCAGCACCTTGGAGCCGGAGGACCCTTGCACCTCGACGCTGCTCACCGTCCCGTCGCGGCGGACGAGGAACAGGACGTTCGTTGTGCCCTCGAGCCCGGCTTCGCGCGCAAACCGTGGATACCGCTGGAACTTCTCGATGCGGCGTCGGATCGCGTCGAGATACTGGGGCGCGATGCGGTTCGCGGACGATTCGGGCGTTACCGCCGCCACCACGGACGAAAGCCCCGGAAACGCCTCGTCGATCCTCGCGGGCGCTGCCGAAACCGAGCGCGGAGCCCATGCCGGCGGTTGCGTGGCGATGGTCGCGACCGGACTCGTCGGAACGCGGGCGGGAGGTCGCATCGGCGACACGTCAGGAGCGCCCTGCGCGCGGACCAGCGCCGTCGGCGTATCGACCGACGCCGTGACGGCGGTGAAGACGGATCGAGTGTTGAAGATCGGCTGCCGACCGGGCGTCGGATCCGGCGTCGCGATGGATGACGTCTGTGCGACGAGGGGCGGCGGCGTCCGGCGATGGGTCATCATCCGCTTGACGACCTTGGGAGGCGTGGATGGCAGGACGTCCGCTGTGATCGCCGTGATGAGCTCAGACTTCTGGACGATGATCACGACGCTCAGCGCGAGGGCTCCCAGCAGGTGGAGGCACGCGGAGAGGACTGCCGCGATTGCCATGCGGCGCGAGCGTCGACGCACGAGGCTCTCCCAGTTCGGCGCACGGTCCGGCGCGTGCGCATCGACCGTATGATAGCCGGATGCCAGTGCCTGTAGAACCTCAGCCGCAGCGCTGTCGTTGACCATGATCCGAACACCTGTGCACAGATCGGGAACACGTTCCGAATGCGGCGAACACCGAGAACGAGGCGACGGCGCGTTCCCGCGCGATCCTTCGACCCGCCGTCCATCGGACAGCATTCAAGGAATGTGCCTGGCGCCAGGATCGGCTAATGTGTGGAGCACGGGGAAGTCGAACCGCCGCAATGGAGGAACCGACATGCGCGCCGCCGCGATCGTTCTGGGGATGACGTGCCTAGCGCCCGCTGCGATTTCCGCGCCGGACATCGTCTGGGACGTGGATTGGGCGAAGTCCGCGCCGCTGGAGGTCGAGGTGGCGTCCGAATCCGTGGAGCGTCACAACGACGTCGATCTCATCGTCCGTGAGCTGTCGTTCTTGTCTCACGAGTGGAACGGGACGGCGATCCGCATCGCCGGGCACCTGGCGGCTCCGGTGGCGGCGCGCACCACCCCGCTGCCCGCGATGGTCATGGTCACGGCGTCCCCGACGGACGCGCGGAACCTGGCGGCTTCGGGCGGCATCGTCGCGCTCGCCATCGACCGCGTTGGCGAAGGCGAATCGACGGGTCCGAAGGACATCTACGAGAACTGGCTCGATCTGGAGCCTGACAAGGACATCCGCAACAGTTGGATGTACCACTTCGTCATGTCGGCGATTCGGGCGGTGACCTATCTGACGACGCTGGACATGGTGGACACCGGGTCGATTGGGGTCACTGGCACATCGCGGGGCGGACTGTGCTCCCTCCTGACGAGCGCGGCGGATGACCGCATCGCGCTGGCAATGCCCGTCGCCGCGACCGGCGACTACGACCGGACGGTCAGCACGCAGGACAACTGGCTGGAGTCGCTGGTCATTCGCCCGACCGGGCGTACGCCCGAGTCCGTCGCGTGGAAGCGGTTCGTCGCGCAGTACGATCCGGCGCACTTCGTGGACCGGCTCCACGGGATGGTCTGGATCGTCAACGGAGCGCAAGACGAGTTCTTCCCCATCGGGTCTAACGTCCCGTTCGCGTCCGCGCCGCGCGTGCGGTTCGGCGTCATCTACGACGGCGATCATGGGTACTTCGGGCAAGCGTCGGGCATCTATGAGACGTATGACAACGGCAAGGCGATCTGGGTGCGCGTCGGGGCGAACCTGGCTCGTGGCGTCCATGCGGTGCTCCACGGGCGGGACGATCTTCCAGCGACTCCGGTGATCGAAGGCGCGCTGCGCGAATCGTCATCAGACGAACGCGTCCGCTTCGAGGTTCGCATCGACCGGAATGCTCGGGTCAGAGCGGCGCAGGGAATCTATAGCACGGACGGTTCGTGGACGTTCCGGCGCGTCCCTCTTGCGTTGGGAGACGACGGCTTGTGGCGTGCCGAGGGCGACGCGCCGGCGGGGTGTTCCATCGCGGCGTTCGTCGAGGTGGAGTACGGCGACGACGCCGGCTCGTACTACCTGACGTCCGTTCCGAAGCTGGTGCCTGGCGAGGGTGAGTCGGCGTATACGACGAGGATCCGTCCGGCGCCGACGTTCTAGTTGCCGTCAGCGCTCGGGCCCGCTGTCGCGCTAACCGCCGTGGAGACGCTTCGCCCGCAGGGAGCCGGTGTGATCGCGGCTCTGTCCGTCTGTCCTTGCGTGCGCTATCATGTAATCTGGTGATCAGCATTTGAAAGGGCATCCCTATGCCAATCTATGAGTACGAATGCGCGTCGTGCGGGAAGCATTTCTCACTGCTACGCCGTGTCTCGGATGACGACCGCACGATCGAGTGCCCCGAGTGCCAGACGGCTCACCCGAAGCGGCTGTACTCCACGTTCGCCGCTTCTGCCGGCGCTGCCAAACCGACGTGTTCGCTCTCGCCGAAGGGCTGCAGCCCAAGCGGGCCCTTCCGGTGAGCGTCCTGACCGTCGGGCGGTTCGCCTGACAGCACAAACCGGAAACACCGAGCTCACGCGCGTCGTTCGTACACGACGACGGCGGGTATCCCTCCCGGCGTCTGCACGCCGTCCGCCGGAGTGGATTCTGCATGAGCGCTCAGCCCATCATCCAGATCGAGCACGTCACGATGCGCTACGGACGGCATGAGCCCGTCCTGAACGACGTGTCGTGCGACATCCTGCCCGGAGAGTTCGTCTTCATCGTCGGCGCGAGCGGCGCGGGCAAGACGACGCTGCTTCGGCTCCTGTTCCGCGACCTGCTGCCCACGAAGGGGCGCGTCGTCATCGGCGGGCAGGACATTGATTCGCTCCGCCCCCGTCAGTTGGCGCACTTCCGTCGGCGCGTCGGGGTCGTGTTCCAGGACTTCAAGCTCCTGCCGCATCGAACGGTTCACCAAAACGTGTCCCTGGCGTTGCGCGTCGCCCGGAAGCCGCGCCGCGAGATACGGGAAGCCGTTGATCGCATGCTGACGCGGGTCAGCCTGACGCACCGGCGCGACGGCATACCGGAGGAGATCTCCGGCGGCGAGCAGCAGCGAGTCGCCATTGCTCGCGCCATGGTGGGGAACCCCGCCATCTTGTTGGCGGACGAGCCGACCGGGAACCTGGACCATCGGCTCGCGTCAGACATCTACGACCTGTTCGAGGGCTTCAACCTGCGCGGTACGACCGTTCTCATCGCGACGCATGACCTGTCGAGCGCCGTCGAACGGGGCAAGCGCGTCATCCGCATCGACCGCGGCACGCTCCGCGAGGGCTTGGCATGAGGTATCTCTTCGGCGAATCGCTCCTGAACATCCGGCACAGCGGCGCGGTCGGCGTGCTCGCAGTGTTCATCGTCGCGTTGACGACGGTGCTCTTCGGGGCGCTGAGCCTCATCCAGAACGTCGTGCGGGGCGAAGTGGCGCGGTTCGAAGACAATCCGGCGATGGTCGCGTTCATCGAGGACACGGTGCCGGACAGCGATGTGCAAGCGTTGGGAACCGCGCTGGAATCGCTGCCGGGCGTCGCGCGGATCGTCATCGTGTCGAAGGATCAGGCGCTTGCGCGCAGCCGCGACATCTTCGGTGAGCAGAGCGATCTGCTGCTCGAAGGCTTCGAGCGGGACAACCCGCTGCCACGATCCGTCGAAATCTACCCGCTGCCGCAGTCCCGGAGAACGCAGACGCTGGACGCCCTCGAAACACACTTGAAGACGCTGCCCGGCGTAGAGAGCGTTCTCTACGAACAACGCGACATCGCCATCATGCAGCAGGTGAAGGGCGTCGTGTTCCTTCTCGGCGTGCTCGTCGCGCTCATCTCGGTGGTGGTCATCTCGTTCTCGATCATGCTGACGATCTACGCGAGGCGCGATGAGCTGGCGATCTTGCAGCTCGTCGGCGCGACCATCGGCTTCATCCGCGCGCCCCTGGTGCTTCAGGGATGCTTCGAGGGGCTGATCGGCAGCGAGATCGGCATGGGGCTTTTCTACCTGCTGTTCCGCCGGTTCGGACCGGGCGTCGGCTTGGTCGAGTTCCTGTCGGCGGAGCAGATTCTCACAATCACCGGCGGAGCCACCGCCGTCGGGCTGATCGCCGCCCTCATCCCGCTGCGGAGCCATCTCCGACTCCAACCGAGCTAGCCTCGACCGCCTTGCGAACCATTCCCAGCAGGATGCCGCGCTCGACCTCGATGCGCTCGCTGAGTCTCCCTGCCGCAACGACGAGCCGCCAAGCCCCTACGTCTTGCGCTCCCACGCCGGTGGTTTCCATGTAGCGGCTCCGGTACTCTCGGATGAACCGCCGGATCGTCCGCGATACGACACTGGCGACGACTGGGGGTCGCCGATATCTCGCTGCGAGCTCCAGAATCAGGATCGACCTCGCCGCATCCGCCAGCCCGTTCCCCTGCGTGACACAATCGCAGTCGATGATCGTGGCTCCGGAGCGAGTCATCATCACGTTCTTGGGGTGGAAGTCGCCGTGGCAGAACACGTCGCCGGTCGGGAGGGCGGCGAGGGAGCAGAGGGCGGCGTCGCGCCACGCGTCGGGGAGCGCGTCGGCGTGCCGTATCTTCCGTTCAAGCAGGGGTCGCTGATCCGGGAGGCTGGGAGCCGACCGGGAGTGCATCTCGACGTGGAGATCGGCAAACGAGCGCGCGAGTCGTCGTACGTTCCAGGGCCGGATCGCCGCCGCCATCTCGCGACCGTGGACGCGCTCAAAGACGATACCGGCTCTGCCGCACGCCTCGACGACGCCGAGCGGCTGCGGCGTCGGGACGCCTGATTCCCACACCAACCGAGCGCGCCGCGCCTCGGACTCCGCTTCGTCCATGCCCCAGTCGGGGCGGAAGAGCTTGACGACGCGGCTCTCGTCAAGGGCAAACAGTTCCGCCATGCGGCCTTCGGCGATGCGCTTGCCGAGAACGACTTCGCCCAGCCCTCCGCCAGTGCCCATCAGCTTGCTGCCGCGATGAGCCGCGCGGTCTCGCGGGCGACGATCAGCTCTTCATTGGCGGGAACGACGAGGATCGGCACGCGGGAGTCGACGGAGGCGATGTTGCCTTCCCCCCGGAGGGCTCGGCTCTTGACCGCGTCGAGTTCAATGCCCAGGAACGCCAGACCGTCGCAGATCGCTTCGCGGTTCTCCCAGCCCTTCTCTCCGATCCCGCCGGTGAAGGCGAGAACGTCCACGCCGCCGAGCGCCGCCGCGTAGCCCCCGATGGTCTTCTTGACGCCGTAGTGGTAGGTGTCCAGCGCGAGCTTGGCGTCGGCGTTCCCCTCGTCGGCGGCTTTGATGATGTCGCGCATGTCGCTGCCGACCCCGGAGACGCCGGCAAGACCCGCGTCCTTCATCAGCGCGCGCTCGACCTCCTGGCGCGTCAGTCCGCCGACATCCATCACGTAGAGCGGCACGAACGGGTCCATGTCGCCGCAACGAGTTCCCTGGAGCACCCCGCTCTGGGCGCTGAATCCCATGCTCGTGTCGACCGACTTCCCGCCCCGGATGGCACAGAGCGACGAGCTCCCGCCGAGGTGGCACGAGATGACACGCAGACTCGCGGCGTCGTACGCGACGCCCTTTTCCGCCAGTATCTGCGGCACGCGCTGCGACACGAACCGATGGGACGCCCCGTGGAACCCGTACCGGCGGATGCCGAAGTCGCGCACCCAGGCTCGCGGGACGCCGAACTCGCGCGCGTAGTCGGGCATCGACTCGTGGAACCACGTCTCGAAGACGGCTCCGAGCGGCTTGCCCGGAGCGAGCTCTTGGAACGCCCGGATCGAGGCGATGTAGGCTGGGTTGTGGACGGGAACGACGGGGATGAGGGCTTCCATCGCTGCGATGACCGACTCGTCGATCAACGCCGAGGACGTGATGCCCTTGGCGAAGACAGTCTTGAACCCGACGCCGTCCACGTCGTCGAGGCTGGACAGGATGGGGTCGCCCTCAGACGCGTCGAGCAAGTAATCGACGGCGTGGCGGATCGCCGCGAGATGGTTTGGAGCGTCGATGGTTCCCTGGACTTCGGGCCCGCCCGAGTACTTGTACGCGGACGGCGCGTTTCCGATGCGCTCGACGCCGCCGCGCGCGAGGACGCGTTCCGTTGCCATGTCGAGAAGCTGGAACTTGTAGGACGAGCTGCCGACGTTCGAGACGAGGATCTTCATGGGGAGCCTCCGGGCGTTGGCGCGCGCCCGGATTGTATGCGATCCGGCGGGTCGGTCTCAACGATCACGAAGGCGGCGATGGCAGAGCGAGTTTCCTGCGGTAGAGCTGCATCATGCCGCGCTGAGGCGACGTGTAGATGAGCTCGTAGCCGTCGGCGAGCTGCTGGAGGATCGAGCGCGTGCAGTCGAGCTCCCGTTGATCCTCTCGCATGCCCCACAGGAGCACGTAGTCCACGTGCCCCTTCGTTCTCGTCGGGTACGTGGCGAAGTCGGCGCACGGCGGCTGCGCCTCCAGCCCTGGACCCACACCGATATGCCAGAAGGGGTTCACCTCGCCTCGGAACGTCAGCGGGAAGTAGCCCGTGTTCGCTTCGTAGTTGTCGAGCTCGACGATCCCGCGTTCTGCCGCGATATGCCCCGCTGCGTGCAGGAACAACCCGATCCGCGCCGACAGGACACGACCATCCGGCGAGACGCCCTGGTGCGAGAAGCAGAGCGGCAGCAGCGTCGAGTTCCGCTCGACCAGCGACTGACCGGACGTGTATTCGGCGAGGTAGTCGTTGAGCTCCGCGTACTTGCCGATGTGGAGCGTCACGAGCCCGAGCGCGATTGTACTGGCGGCGATCCGCGTCATCCACTTCGTCACGGCTCCTGCCCGACGAACCGCAAGCCAAAGCAGGAGCGTCAGGAACGGGTAGAGGTTCATCCGATGACTGATGAACCCGCCGCCCGACAAGCCATCCGGCGCCACGAAGTAGACCCACACGGACGCACCCACGACGACGGCAAGCCAGTCCCACCGCGACAGCCGATGCGCCCGCGCGAGCCGGTAGAGCGCCAGCGCCGTCAGACCGACGAGCACCCATACGAACGCTGCCGTCCACCCAAGCTCCGACTCTTGATAGGACACCAGCGATTCGAGCCGCCGCAGACGTATCCAGAGCGCCCCGCCCGGCGGCGACGGCGTCGTTCCTGCGCGGGCGACGAAGACTCCCGCCAGGATCGCTGTCGGGAGCAGGGCGTAGGCGGTCGTCAGCGTCCGCGAGACGATGGCAGGACGCGCCGCCCGCCAATCGTGGAAGCGGCGCAGGGCGATGCGTGCGGCGTCTCCTGCCGTCCATGCAATCGAAGGCGTCCCGATCAGCAGGACGAGCACGACGACCGAGACCAAGTGGCAGAAGTAGAGGAGCATCACCAGAAACGACAGAGCCACCGTCCGGCGCAACGTCAGTGCGTCGCCGTACCGGAACCAGTACCCAGCCGCGAAGAAGAACACGGGCAGGCTGAACGCGAAGTTGTAGAACCCCATGTGCAGCAGGTAGTTGTAGATGAAAGGGAACGCCAGCGCGGCGACGTAGCCGCTGTCGAGGTTGACCGCCCGCGCTGCGTACCGGACCGACCAGGGCAGGAGGAACACGTAGGCGCTCAAGAACACCTTCTCGGCGACGAGCGTCGGCAGGAGCAGCATCAATGCGCCGAGGACGATGTGCCCGAACCAGTTGGGGTCGGGCTGGCGGTTGATGACGTAGTACTCGCGGAAAACGGTCGCATCGGGGTCGTTGTAGTGGAAGAGCGCGTTGGCGTTGTTCAGGTGGGCAGGCCCGTCCTGCGCGGGGAAGTAGCGGAACCCCCAGATGGGGACTAGATGGATCGCCAGGAGCAGGATGAACAGGACGATGTCGGGGTCGCGAAGCCGAGGCTTGACCCCATGCCAGAGCGCGACGGCGTACGCTCGCACGCCTACCCTCCTCGACGTACCCCACGCTATCGTGTCTTGCGCCGAACCGCCCGCAGCTCCGTCACGCGCGAGCCGGCTCCGCGAACGAACTCGACCAGGTGACGCGACGGAACATCGGACGCCTGGGCAGTCGAGATATCGGGGAACCGGATGGCGACCGATGCCACGCGGTTGTCACCGAGACCGAAGAGCAGTCGGTCGTCGCGTGCCGATAGGTAGCTCCCTACGCCGCGGGCTTCTCGCGTCTGCGTGATGCCACCCGCCGTGACCGTCACACGCGCTCCATCTGCCGTTCGTTCCGCCGTGCCCACAACTCGGACCATCAGCCACTCGGACGCATCGGAGCCGTCGTTCCGCAGCAACGTCGGTGGCGCATTCGAGTTGACGACGAAGACGTCCGTGTCGCCGTCGTTGTCGTAGTCTCCGAGGGCGGCTCCTCTGCCGACCGTCGGCGGGAGCGCGAGCAGACCCGCCTCGCGCGCGACGTCCGAGAATGTCCCATCCCCTCGGTTCCGAAGCAAGGTCAGGCGCTGCGCGTACTGCTGATCCGTGAATTCCGCGATGTTGTCCTGCAGGTGGCCGTTCACGACGAGAATGTCGAGCCAGCCGTCCAGGTCGGCGTCGAACCACTCTGCAGACCACTTGAACCACGGCAGCGTCGCGACGGCGACCCCGGACTGCCAGCCCACGTCGGTGAACATGCCGTCACCGTCGTTGCGGTACAAGATCGCGGGCATCGACGACGCATTGCTGACCAGGAGATCGAGGTCACCGTCGTTGTCGTAGTCGCCGAACGATGCGCCCATGCCGCTACCGGGGATGCCGTTCTCGTCGTACCCCGTGCCGGCAGTCATTGTCATGTCGGCGAACGTGCCATCTCCGTTGTTGCGATAGAGCGTGTCGCGCTCCATGTCGTTGGCGACGGCGATGTCCGGGTCGTCGTCATTGTCGTAGTCGCCCACGGCGACGGCGAGCCCGATGCCCGGTCGGTTCACTCCCGCCGTGTCGGTCACGTCCGTGAAAGTTCCGTCGTGGTTGTTGCGGTAGAGAACCGGGGACTCCGGCACGAACTCGCTGCCGGGAAGCTGATCGACCGGGCTGCGATAGGTGGGCTGACCGGCGATCATCGCCGCTGCCGTGCCATGGAACTCGTACCGCATGTAGTTGACGACGAACAGGTCGAGCCATCCGTCGCCATCGTAGTCGCCAAAGGCGGCGCTCGTGCTCCACCGATCGTCCGCAACGCCGGCGAAGGACGAGACGTCCGAGAACGTCCCGTCGCCGTTGTTGCGATAGAGGACGTTCCGCCCCAAGTTGGTCACGTAGAGGTCGAGGTCGCCGTCGTTATCGTAGTCCGCGACGGCGCAGCCGAAGCCGTAGCCCGTGTCGCCCGTGCCGGAGGAGGCGGTCACGTCGGCGAAGGTTCCGTCGCCCAGGTTGCGGTAGAGGCGGTTCGTGGGAGGCGGGAACGTCGATGAGCCGGGCAGATCGGCTCCGTTGACGACGTAGAGGTCGAGCCACCCGTCGCCGTCGTAGTCGAAGAACGCCGCGCCGGAACCGAGTGTCTCCGGCAGGTACTTGCGCCCGGTTCTGCCGTCGAAATGGCGGAAATCGATGCCGCTCTCGTCCGTCGCGTCGACGAACGTCGGGAAGGACCGTGCGTCCGTTGGGACAGGGGAAACGCCGAGGAGCCAGAGAACGGAGAGCGCCGAGCTCAGCGAGTATCCGGCTGCGCGTCCCACGTCAGTGCGCGTCGAGCCAGTTGGCGCCGACTCCCATCTCGACGACGATGGGAACCGCCATCGGTATCGCCGACTTCATGCATCGTTCGACGAGTTCCATGACCTCGTCGCGCTCCGGCTCGTAGAGGTCGAACACGAGCTCGTCGTGGACTTGCAGAAGCATGAGCGTCCGCAGGTTCCGCTCTCGGAGTTCCCGGTGGATGTTCGCCATCGCAATCTTGATCATGTCGGCGGCGGTTCCTTGGATGGGCGTGTTGATGGCGTTCCGCTCCTCGCCGCTTCGCGCCGTGGCGTTCTTCGAGTTGATGTCGCGGAGGTAGCGGCGTCTTCCCAAAAGCGTTTCGACGTAGCCTTTTTCCCTTGCGAACTCGACGACGGATGTCATGTATCCTCGCACGCCAGGGTATTGAGCGAAGTACGCGTCGATGATCTCGCCTGCTTCCTTGCGCGGGATGTTGAGCCGCTGCCCCAAGCCGAACGCCGTCATGCCGTAGGTCACGCCGAAGTTGACCATCTTCGCTTTGCGTCGCTGCTCGGCGTTCACGTCGGACGTGGACACACCGAAGACGCGTGACGCTGTCTCGCTATGGATGTCCGCCTCGTTCCGGAACGCGGCGATCATCGCGTCGTCGTGGCTCAATTCGGCGACGATGCGGAGCTCGATCTGCGAGTAGTCCGCCGCGAGAATCCGATAACCGTCCTCGCGCGGAACGAACGCCCGCCGGATCTCCCTGCCGCGTTCCGTTCGAATGGGAATGTTCTGCAGGTTGGGCCCGTGGGATTGGATGCGACCGGTCGCCGTCACGAGCTGGTTGTAGTGCGTGTGGACGCGCCCCGTCTCCGGCGACACGCAGCCCGGAAGCATGTCCACGTAGGTCGACTTGAGCTTGCGGTACTCGCGGAACCGCAGCACCAACTCGACGATCTCATGCCGGTCGGCGAGGCGCGTCAGGATTTGCTCCCGCGTCGAATACTGACCCGTGCGCGTCTTTTTCGGCTTGTCTTCGAGCTTGAGGACATCGAAGAGCACTTCACCGAGCTGCTTCGGCGAGTCGATATGGAACTCCATGCCGGCGGCTTCGTAGATGCGCTTCTCCAGGTCGACGATCTCGACGGCGAGCGTCGCGGACAGGTCGCGCAGAGCCTGAACATCCAGACGGACGCCCGCGTGCTCCATCGAGACGAGCGCCGGCAGCAGCGGCGTCTCGACTTCGGCGAAGATGCGGCGCGCGTTCCTCTCGTCGATCAGCGGATCGAGCGAGCCCCGCAACTGGAACGTCACGTCGGCGTCCTCCGCCGCGTACTCCGCGACGGCGGGAATCGGCACGTCGCGCATCGACTTCTGCTCGGGACCTCGCTCTCCGATGAGCGACTCGATGGAGACCGGCTTGTAGCCGAGGTAGACCTGCGAGAGGTAGTCCATGCTGTGGCGCATCGACGGCTCGATGAGCGCGTGGGCGATCATCGTGTCGTAGAGCACCCCGGCGACCTCGATGCCTTGGCGTTTCAGCACCGCCAGGTCGAACTTGATGTTGTGACCCACCTTCTCGATGGCTGGGTTCTCGAAGACAGGGCGGAACGTCTCCAGTGTCGCCTGGATCGCCGACGGCTCAACGGGCAGTGGGACGTAGAAGCCGGTTTCCGGCGAATACGAAAACGCCAAGCCGATGGGTTCCGCCGACCGATGCAGACCCGTCGTCTCGATGTCGAAGCAGAAGCGCTCGCGGGTCGCCAGGTCATCGGCGAGCGCCCGACGCGCCTCGTGCGTGTCGACGACGGTGTACGTGTGGAGTGTGTCCTCGATGGTCCGCACGGGGCCCGTGATGGCGACCGCGTCTCCGGCTTCCTCATCGACGATCTCGTCTTCGCCCGCCTCATCGTCGCCGTTGGCGTCGTCCGCATCGTCGTCGGCTGCGGCAGCGGGAGCGGCGGTCGTGAGGGCGAGCTCGTAGGCGTCGCCGAAGACGCGCTTGCCCAGCGAGCGGAACTCGAGCTCATGGAAGAGCTCCAGGAGCGCATCGCGATTGGGTTCGCGAACCGTCAGATCGTCCATGCCGACAGTGACGGGCACATCGCAGTCGATGGTCACGAGCCGCTTGCAGAGCCGCGCCTGGTCGGCGAAGGCTTCGACATTCTCCTTCTGCTTGCCCTTCAGCTCGGCCGTGTTCGCCAGCAAGCCTTCGACGGAGCCGTACTTCGCGACGAGCGCCTTCGCCGTCTTCTCGCCGATGCCGGGAACGCCGGGGACGTTATCTGAGCTGTCGCCCCAGAGCGCGAGGACGTCGATCACCTGCTCGACGCGCTCGATGCCCCATTGCTCCAACACCTGTGGGATGCCGATGACCTCGGTTCCGTCGCCGGACTTGCCGGGCTTGAGCACGAACGTGTTCTCGTCGACGAGCTGGGCATAGTCCTTGTCGGGCGTGACCATGTAGGTCTGGAACCCGTCGCGTTCCGCGCGTCGGGCGAGCGTGCCGATGACGTCGTCTGCCTCGTAGCCCGGCATCCGCAGCGCGGGGATGTTGAACGCCTCGGTCAGCCGGAAGACGTAGGGCAGCGACGCGCTCAGGTCTTCGGGCATCGCCTCGCGCTGCGCCTTGTACTCGGGGTACTCGATGTGGCGCTGCGTCGGCTCGGGCGTGTCGAACGCGACAGCGATATGGGTCGGTTTCTCGTGTTCAAGCACCTGCAGGAGGGTCGTCGCGTAGCCGTGGATGGCGGCTGTGTTGAAGCCCTTCGAGTTGAGCATCGGGTTGCGGATGAACACGAAGTAGGCGCGGTAGGCGAGCGCCATGCCGTCGAGGAGATAGAGCTTTCTCATCCGCCGCAACCCTCCCGATGTCAGTGCCCGAGGATGGGTCGCAGGAACCGACCCGTGTGCGATGCGTCGATCCGCGCGATGTCCTCCGGCGTGCCGGTTCCGACGACGTAGCCTCCCGCGTCGCCGCCTTCGGGTCCAAGGTCGATGACGTGATCGCTTGCGGCGATGACGTTCATGTTGTGCTCGATGACGACGACGGTGCTCCCCTGATCGACGAGCCGGTGGAGCACTTCCAGCAGCTTGCGCACGTCGTCGAAGTGCAGACCCGTCGTCGGTTCGTCCATGACGTAGACGGTCCCCGCGCTCGACCGCCGGGCGAGTTCGCGGGCGAGCTTGACGCGCTGCGCCTCGCCGCCGGACAGCGTCGTTCCCGACTGCCCCAACTGGATGTAGTCGAGTCCGACATCGCAGAGCGTCTGGAGCTTCCGCGCGACCTTGGGGATCTTCGCGAAGTGCTCGCGCGCGTCGGCGGCGGTCATCTTGAGCACGTCGGCGATGCTCTTGTCGCGGTATCGCACCTGGAGCGTCGCCTTGTTGTAGCCGCTTCCGGCGCAGGCGTCGCACTCGATCCACACGTCGGGCAGGAACTGCATCTCGATCCGCGTGTAGCCGTTGCCCCGGCACGTCTCGCACTGACCTTCGGCGAGGTTCGCGCTGAACCGCCGCGAGTCGAAGCCCCTCGCTTGGGCGTCCGGCAGTTCCGCGTAGAGGTAACGGATGTCGGTGAAGACGTCCGTGTAGGTCGCCGGATTGCTCCGGGGGGTCTCGCCGATGGGCTTCTGATCGACGTTGATGACCTTGTCGAGATGCTCCATGCCCCGGATGGCGCGGTGCGCCCCTGCGTGCGTCGACGCCCCATTCAGCTTGCGCGCCAAGACCGGATAGAGCGTCTCCTCGATGAGCGACGACTTGCCGGAGCCCGACACGCCCGTGACGCAGGTGAGCGTTCCAAGCGGTATGGAGACGTCGACGTTCTTCAGGTTCCGATGGGTTGCGCCGATGATCTCCAGCGCCGCGTTCCTGCCGCGCCGACGCTTCGGGGGCTTGGGAATCGCCTCGACGCCGGACAGATACTGCCCGGTCAGCGACGACTTCGTGGACTCGAGGACCGACAGGGAGCCCTGTGCGACGATCTCGCCGCCGTGCGTGCCGGCTCGCGGTCCGAAGTCGAGGATGTGATCTGCCGTGCGGATCGTCTCCTCGTCGTGTTCTACCACCAGAACCGTGTTCCCCAGGTCGCGGAGCCGGTGCAGCGCCTTGATGAGCCGGTCGTTGTCGCGCGGATGCAGACCGATGGTCGGCTCGTCCAAGACATAGAGCACGCCAGTCAGCCCAGAACCCAACTGCGACGCCAGGCGAATCCGCTGCGCTTCGCCACCGGACAGGCTGGGAGCTGGGCGCGCGAGCGTCAGGTAGTCGAGCCCGACATCGCAGAGGAACCGCAGCCGGTTCGATATCTCCTCCCGCAAGTCGCGCGCCACGGCTTCGAGCTGACCCGTCAGCCGGAGCGACATCATCGCGTCGAGCGCCTCGCGGATCGTGATGCGCGTCCACTCGACGATCGTCTTGCCGCCCAACTGCACGCTCAGCGCAAAGGGCTGGAGCCGGGAACCCCGGCACGTCGGGCAGTCCACCTCGCGGAGAAACGGCCGGATATCCCGCGCGAAGGCGCCGCGCACGTGGACCCAGTCGGTTCCTCCGGCGGCTCCTCGGAACCGGGCTCTGCCGCCGTTTACGTCGAAGACCTCGCGCGAGCCGTAGAGGATGATCTCGCGGACTTCGTCCGGTAGCTTCTCGAAGGGCGTCGTCAGCGAGAAGCCCATCTTCTTGGCGAGCACGACCAGAAACGGCGACATCGGATGCTCCGACGTCACCTCGCCCCACACGAGGACGGCTCCCGCGCGGATCGACTTGCGAGGGTTCGGCACGATGAGGGATTGGTCGGCTCCGACGACCCGCCCGATGCCCTCGCAGCGCGGGCACATGCCCAACGGGCTGTTGAACGAGAAGTTCTTCGGCGTCAGCGGCTTGAAGCTCAGACCGCAGGGCACGCATGCGAAATGCTCGCTGAAGGACTCCGAGACGGGTGTCTCGTCGCCATCCTCGTTGGGCGACACGCCCACGATCCGCAGAACGCCCTTGCCCTCACGGAGCGCGACTTCGACGGCTTCCGAGAGCCGCGAACGCTCGTCTTTGCGCAGGATGACACGATCCACGACGATCCCGACGTCGTGCCGGATGCGCCGGTCGAGGACGACGGCAGTTGGGAGCTCCTCCACCTTACCATTGATCCAGACGCGGGCGAACCCGCGCTTTGCGGCGCGGTCGAAAACCTCGGCGTACTCCTCGCCGCGCGCCAACTGCACCGGCGCGAGGACGTGGAGCCGGCTCCCTTCGGGCAGGCGCAGGATGTTGTCGGCGATCTGCTGGACGGACTGGCTCCCGACGGGTCGATGGCACTCCGGGCAATGCGCCGTCCCCGCGCGGGCGAACAGCACGCGCAGGTAGTCGTAGACCTCGGTGACGGTTCCGACGGTCGAGCGCGGGCTCTTGCTGGGCTGCTTCTGGTCGATGGCGATGGCGGGAGAGAGCCCCTCGATGTGCTCGACGCGGGGCTTCTCCATCTGCCCCAAGAACTGCCGCGCGTAGGCGGAGAGTGACTCGACGTACCGCCGTTGACCTTCCGCGTAGATCGTGTCGATGGCGAGCGAGGTCTTTCCGGAACCGGACACGCCCGTGAACGCGACCATCTTGCCCTGGGGGATGTTGACGCTCACGTTTTGCAGGTTGTGCTCGCGCGCTCCGACGACGCGTATCTCGTCGATGAGCTCCGATCTTGGAGTCGAGTCGTCGGTGTGGTCGCTGAGCTCCGGTCGCGACTCGCCGTCGATGCCGAGAACCTGGCGCAGGATGCGCCCCGTCGCGGACGGGAGCTCTCCGACGACGACGCCGTGCGCGAGCTCTTCCGGCGTGCCGATCGCGACGAGATAGCCGCCTTCCTCGCCACCTTCGGGCCCCAGGTCGATGATGTGGTCGGCGGTCTTGATGACCTCCATGTTGTGCTCGATGACGATGACGGAGTTGCCCTTGTCCACCAGCTTGTGGAGGACTTCGAGCAGCTTGCGGACGTCCTCGAAGTGGAGCCCGGTCGTCGGTTCGTCGAGGATGTAGAGCGTGCGTCCCGTTGCGACGCGCGCGAGCTCCTTCGCGAGCTTGACGCGCTGGGCTTCGCCGCCGGAAAGCGTCGGAGCCGGCTGCCCCAGCTTGATGTAGTCGAGCCCGACATCGTGGAGCGTCTTCAGCACGCGCCGTATCTTCGGGATGTCGGCGAAGTGCGTCAACGCTTCCTGGACGTCCATGTCGAGGACTTCGGAGATGCTCTTGCCCTTGTAGAGGACGGCGAGCGTCTCGTCGTTGAACCGCGCGCCGTTGCATACTTCGCACTTCACCCACACGTCGGCGAGGAAGTGCATCTCGACGCGCTTGAGTCCGTTCCCTTCGCACGCCTCGCAGCGCCCGCCCTTCACGTTGAAACTGAATCGTCCGGGCTGGTAGCCGCGAACCCGGCTCTCCGGCAGCTCGGCGAAGAGATTGCGGATGTGATCGAACAGCTTCACGTAGGTCGCAGGATTTGAGCGGGGCGTCCGGCCGATAGGCGACTGGTCGATGACGATGGCTTTGTCGAGATGCTCGACGCCCTCGATGGCGTCGTAGTCGCCGGGCGTCTCCTCGGCGCGCATCAGGTCGCGCAGGAGCGCCTTCGCCAGGATGTCGTTGAGGAGCGACGACTTGCCGGAGCCCGAGACCCCCGTCACCGCCGTGAAGACGCCCAGCGGCAGGTCGATGTCGAGCGACTTGAGGTTGTTCTGCCGGGCGTTGCGGATCCCCAACCACTTACCGTTGGGAGCGCGACGGCTCTCCGGTATGGGAATCGCGCGCTGGTGAGCCAGGTACTGGCCCGTGATGCTCTCCGGCGTCGCAGCGACCTTGGCGGGAGAGCCTGAGACGACGAGATTACCCCCCTTGACGCCCGCTCCGGGACCGAAGTCGGCGATGAAGTCGGCGGCGCGCATCGTCTCCTCATCGTGCTCGACGACGATGATCGTGTTTCCGATGTCGCGCAGATGCTTGAGCGTGTCGAGCAGTTTCTTGTTGTCTCGCGCGTGAAGCCCGATGCTCGGCTCGTCCAGAATGTAGAGAACACCGACGAGCCCCGTTCCGATCTGGCTGGCGAGCCGGATGCGCTGAGCTTCGCCGCCGGAGAGCGTCGGAGCCGTGCGGTTCAGGCTGAGGTAGTGCAGTCCGACGTTCGACAGGAACCAGAGACGTCCCCGAATCTCCTTGAGCACTTGCTCCGCGATGGTCTCCTGACGCTTCGTCAGCGGCAGGTCGGTGAAGAACGCCCGCGCGTCCTGGACGCTCATCTCGGTCACGTCGAGGATCGTCTTGCCGGCGATGTGGACGGCGCGCGCTTCGGGTCGGAGCCTTGATCCGTGGCACTCCGGACACGACTGGGCGTCCATGAAGCGGGAGTACCACCGGCGGGCGTTCTCGTTGTCCGCGTCGAAGTAGTGGCGCTCCTCCGGCGGGATGACGCCTTCGTACCGGCTGTCATAGTGGAACTCGCGTCCCCGATGGTTCTTGTAGACGAAGTGGATGCGCTCGCGTCCGCAGCCGTACAGAACCGCCTCCCTCGTGGTCTCCGGGAGATCGCGCCACGGCGTGTCGAGCGAGAACTTCATGTGCACGGCTAGGCTCTCGGCGACGTGACGGACTCGGAGTGTTCCCAGATCGCCCCAGAAGGCGATCGCGCCTTGGCGGATCGACTTCGATGTGTCCGCGACGACTTTCGCTGGCGACATGCGGATCGTCTCGCCGAGACCGTTGCAGGCGGAGCACGCGCCCTTCGGGCTGTTGAAGGAGAACGCTTGTGGTGAGGGTTCCTCATAGCTGATGCCGCACTCGGCGCAGGCGTACTTCTGGCTGAAGAAGTGCTCCGTCCCGTCCATCAGGTCGGCGATCATCGTGCCGCCGGCGAGTTTCATCGCCGTCTCGATGGACTCGCTGAGCCGGTCGCGGATGCCTTCGCGGACCTGGATACGGTCGACGATGATCTCGATGTTGTGTCTCAGGCTGCGATCCAGATCGACCGTGTCGGTCAGCTCGAAGACCTGCCCGTCGATGCGGGCGCGAGCGAATCCCGCCTTGAGGGCGTCGGCGAGCTCCTCGCGGTACTCGCCCTTCCTGCCCTGAACGATGGGAGCCAGGATCTGGACGCGCTGACCGTCCGGGAGCTCCATCAACCGGTCGATGATCTCGTCGCGGGTCTGCATGCCGACGGGCTTGCCGCACTCGAGGCAGTGAAGCTCCCCGACGCGCGCGAAGAGGAGCCGCAGGTAGTCGTAGACCTCGGTGATCGTCGCGACGGTGGAACGCGGATTGTGACCCGTCGACTTCTGGTCGATGGAGATGGTCGGCGACAAGCCGCCGATGAAGTCGACGTCCGGCTTCTCCATCTGTCCCAGGAACTGCCGCGCGTAGGCGGAAAGGGATTCGACGTAGCGGCGCTGTCCCTCGGCGTAGAGCGTGTCGAACGCGAGGGACGACTTCCCGGAGCCGCTGACGCCCGTGAAGACGATCAGGGAGTTCTTCGGCAGGTCGAGGTCGATGTTCTGGAGGTTGTGAACCCGGGCGCCGCGCACGGAGACGACGTCGCGGTACTCGGTACGTCGGACGCTCAATGGGGTGCCCTCGGGAACGCCTGGCACAGCAGGCGCCGCAGTGATTCCTGTATTCGCGAGCGGATCGGTAGGGTTGCCGCTCGGGCCCCTCGGCACGCGAGATGCCCCTGTAAGTGTACACGGAAACGACCGATGTCAAGGCTCGGGTTCCACTTTTCCGAGTGCGCCGAGAGGCTTGGCGGCGCATTGTGACCGCACGCTCCGAGTGTTACCATGCATCCGAACCGATATGGAGGGTCGGAGGAGCACGTCAGGAGGCGACGCATGCGGCTCGTGAGCTTTCAGGGCAGATCAGGGACGCATCTGGGAATCGAGGTCGATGGGCGCGTTGTGGACGCGGCGCGGACATACCTCGCCAACATCGACGACGATGGTGGGCTCGCCCTGACGACGATGCAGACGCTGTTGGACGCCGGAGACGCCGGCATGGCTGCTGCCCGTCGAGTGCACGACCTGGCGGCTGCGTCACCCGCCAAGGCGCATTGGACGACGGCTCCCATCGCCGCGCCGGTTCCACGGGCTCCCAAGCTGCTCTGCCTCGCCGGCAACTACGCCGAACACATTCGAGAAGGCGGCGGCGAAGCGCCGGAGAAGAAGACCACGACGCCGCGCGTCTTCATGAAGCCGCCGGGAACGACGACCATCGCGCATGGCGAAGCCATCGTGATCCCTCGGTACGCCGGGTGGATCGACTGGGAAGGCGAGCTCGCGGTCGTCATCGGCAAGCGCGGCAAGTACATCGCGGCATCCGACGCCCTCGACTACGTCGCCGGTTACACGATCCTGAACGACGTCTCCGAGCGGAACCTGCTGCTCGACCGCGAACGCGAACCGCGCGAAGGCGATCGGTGGTTCGACTGGCTCAACGGCAAGTGGCTCGACACCTTCGCGCCGATGGGGCCCTGCCTCGTCACGCGAGATGAGGTTGCGAACCCGGATGACCTGCTGTTGACGCTCCGCGTGAACGGCGTCGAGAAACAGCGGGCGCGCACGAGCGAGATGATCTTCACCTGCGCCGAGCTGGTCGCCTGGATCACGCGCCATATTACCCTCGAACCAGGCGACGTCATCTCGACTGGTACCCCGTCTGGCGTCGGCAAGGCGCGCGGCGAGAAGCTGGCGCATGGCGACGTCGTCGACGTGGAAATCGAGGGGATCGGCGTGCTCTCCAACCCGGTCGTTCGCGAAGCATAGGACTTGCGCATGCCCACCGTGCGACTGGTTCCCGAATCGGAAGCGACCGGCAAGGTTCGCGAGGTGTTCGACGACATCAAGCGCACGCGGGGGCTGGATCGCGTGCCGAACATCTGGCGCGCGCTGGCGACCAATCCCACGCACCTGGAGACGAGTTGGGAGCGACTGAAGCTCATCATGGCGGATGGGGCGCTCGACCGCCGGACGAAGGAGATCATCGCGCTGGCGGTCTCGATCACCAACGGATGCGATTACTGCATCAACTCGCATACGGCGGCACTGCAGCGGCTGGGCTTGACGACCGAGGGGTTGGGCGAGCTGATCGCCGTCGTCGATCTGTTCAACGCGATGAACCGAGTCGCGGAAGCCTATCAGATCGAGCCCGACGTGCGACCCAAAGTCGATCCCTGAGGCGGTGTGAGAGAGGAGGCTTCGATGGCGGAAAGCCATGCGCTAGTGCGCGGTGATGAAGCGCTTGTGGTGCATCTCCCGCACACGGTGCTGCGTTGGCATTGCCACGCAGACAACACGCCGTCGCGGCATCTCGCGCTGGGAACGGCGACGTTCCCGGTGGGCGGGGGCCACGGGCGGCATCGGCATCCGAACGCCGAGGAGATCATCTACGTCGTGAAGGGCTCGGCACGCCAGGGTCTGGGAGACGATGAGTTCTCGATGGAGCCCGGCGACTGCATCCACATCCCGCAGAACGTCGTGCACTACACGAAGAACGTCGGCTCCGGCGAACTGGTCATCATGGTCGGGTTCAGCTCTTCGACGCCGGAGACCATCGAACTCGAGACATGATCGATCGGGCCCGTTCACGGCACGGCAACCCGGAGGACAGATCATGCTTCTCCATCTGATCGTCGCGGCAGCGGCGATGCTGTCGGTCGTTGCCTATGCGCAGAACATCACCATCGACGGGAAGATCGACGACTGGTCGAAAGTACCGGTCGCGGTGTCGGACCCCAAAGACATGACCGCCGCGAACATCCACGGCGACTACAAGGAGATCAAGGTCGCCAGCTCGGACACGACACTGTTCGTCCTCCAGACGGTCTACGGGACGGCGGCTCCCGGCGACGCGTTCCGCTACTACTACCATGTGCTGATCGATGCGGATAACAGCGCCGCCACCGGCATCAAGAACGACGCGTACGAAGGCACTCCGACGGGCGTGAAGGACGTCATCGGGTCCGAGTTCTATATCCAGATCGGACGACGCAACGGCGCAGACGACGGGATCGAGGTCTATCACCTCGAATCCGGCAAGGTCGTCTTCGCCGATTTCCCCCACGCCTACTCCGGCGACTCCATCGAGCTCTCGGTGGACTTCAACAAGTTCGTCGTGCCGCAGGGGTTCCAGCAGACCAAGATGTTCCAGAAAGGGCAGACGATCCGCATCGCCGCGTATCAGGAAGGCAACGCCGACGGGTGGGGCCCGATTGACTGGACGGAGCCGGCGTCCCATATCGTCGGCAAGCCCGCTGCGGTGGAACCGGGCGGCAAGCTGCCGCTGACGTGGGCTGTCCTCCGTCGATAGGCGATCCGCATCGGTGTTGGCTCATCTCGGCTGTAGCCCGCTGCGGAAGTGTCGCGCGGCGGGCTGCCACGATGTCTGTTCCGGTCGTCGCGGTCTGAACGGCGTGCGGTGAGGCGCTCTGCATGAGGGTCGGTATTCTCAGCGATATCCACGCCAACCTGCAGGCGCTCGATGCGGTGCTCCGGGACGCCGCCGCGAGGGATATCGACGGCTGGTGGGTTCTGGGCGACCTGGTGGGGTACGGAGGCGAGCCGACTGAGACGATCCGCCGAGTTGCCGAGTTGCCGATTCTCGCCTGCGTGCGCGGAAATCACGACAAAGTGATCGCGGGCATCGAGGAGCCAACGGGCTTCTCGGTGGACGCCCGAGAGGCGGCGTTGATGTCCCGCGAGCTCATCTCGCCCGAGTCATCGGACTTCCTGGCGTCGCTGCCGAAGGGCCCGGTCGCCGTCGGCGAGGGCGTGTCGATATGCCATGGCGGATGGCACGACGAGGACGCCTACCTGCTCCGCAAGGAGGAGATCGTTACGACGTTCGAGTCGATGCCGGACGACCTGCTGTTCTTCGGGCACACGCACCGGGCGTGCGTGTATGCCGAGTGGCGCGGTTCCATCGGCGAGCTGATCCCGGTTCCCGGTGAAGCCGTCGAGATCCGGTCGGATGCGCGGTATCTGGTGAACCCCGGATCCGTGGGTCAGCCGCGAGATCGGAACCCTCGCGCCGGCTACGCGGTCTACGATGACGAGACGCGGAAGATCGTGCTTCTGCGCGTTCCGTACGACATCGAGACCGCCCAACTGCGCATCTTCGAAGCCCAACTGCCCGCTACAAGCGCGCTCCGACTGGCGGAGGGCAGATAGCTCGTCATGTTCGTAAGACACGTGCCCGCTGTTGCAGGGGCGAGCCTCGTCGGTCTCGCGGCGATGTGGACCGGGAACCGGTGGGTCGTTCTCCTAGGGGCCCTCGTTGCGTGGGCGCTCCTGGGGCGCGTCGCGCTTGGGGCGATGCCACCGGTGCGGTCGGCGCTGGCGTCCGGCGTCGTCGCCGCCTGCATTGTCGCCATCGCTGACACGATGCTCGCGCAGAGCGGAGCGCTTTTCCACCTGAGACCGGAGGTTCCCGGAGCGCCCGTCGCCATCGGCGTCGAAGCCGTTCGGGGGGCGCTGCTCGCCGTGAGCCTGTTCGCCTACGTGACCGTGCGCGAGAAGTCGGGCGTCGCCGCCTCGTCGCTGACAGCCGGCGTCGTGGCGTTGGCGGCGGGAATCGCGTTCGAGGGGGTCGGTTCGCGCGTCGGGCTGTGGCACTGGAACGAATTCGGTGTGCCTGCGGGCTCCGGCATGGTTCCGATGTTCGCCGTGGGAGCGTGGGTCGTCAGCGGAGCGCTGGCGGGCTACCATCTGCGGGAGCCCCAGTGTTCGATCCCGTCTGCGGTTATACCCGTGCTGAGCGGGCTCCGGTCGGGCACGACCTTCGCCGCGTCGCTGCTCGTCCTTTGGGCAGCATTGATCCGATGGTCTGGAAGGGCTCTTTCGCTATGAGAACCGGCGTCGGCTCCGACCTCCGCGCCACGACGATCCTTGCCGTCCGGCGAGATGACCGAATCTCGCTCGGCGGCGACGGACAGGTGACGCTTGGGAGCACGATCGTCAAGGCGCAGAGCTCGAAGGTTCGTCGCATCCACGACGGCAAGGTGCTCGTGGGGTTCGCCGGTTCTGCCGCCGACGCGATGGCGCTCGTCGAGAAGCTGGAAGCCCGGCTCGAAGAGTACCGCGGAAGCCTTCGCCGCGCCGCCGTGGAGCTGGCGAAGGATTGGCGGAGCGACCGAGCCCTGCGCCGACTGGACGCCCAGGTGATTGCGTGCGACGAGAAGGAGTCGCTGCTCGTCTCGGGAACCGGCGACGTGATCGCTCCGGACGACGGCGTCCTCTCCATCGGCAGCGGCGCGCCCAGCGCGCTGGCGGCAGCCCGAGCTCTCGTGACGCACACGACGCTGCCGCCGGAGGAGATCGTCCGCGAAGCCCTACGGATCACGTCCGAAATCTGCGTCTACACGAACGGCAACCTGACGATTGAGAGCATTCCAGAGTGAGAGACCGGCATCCCTGGTGGACGACTCGATGATCGATGCCACACCGGCGACAACGCCTGCCAACCCGTCCGCCGACGAGGCGACGTTTCTCTCGTCGAGCTTGACCCCTCGCGAGATCGTCGCAGAGCTCGACCGATACATCGTGGGACAGGCGCGCGCGAAGCGGGCGGTCGCCATCGCGCTGCGGAACCGGTCGCGGCGCGCGATGCTGCCCGACGACATGCGCGACGAGGTGATGCCGAAAAATATCCTGATGATCGGACCCACGGGCGTCGGCAAGACGGAGATCGCCCGTCGACTGGCGCGTCTGGCGAATGCTCCGTTCGTCAAAGTCGAGGCGTCCAAATACACGGAGGTCGGCTACGTGGGTCGCGACGTCGAGTCGATGATCCGCGACCTGGTCGAGACCGCCGTCGTGCTCGTCAAGGCGTCGCATCGCGACGAGGTGCGGTCGCGCGCGGAGGCGGCTGTCGAGGATCGCCTGCTCGATGCCTTGTTCCCGACGCCGCCGTCCATCCGCGAGGAGATGGACTCGGAATCGGGATGGGAGAGCGACGACGCGGAGGGAGCGTCGGACGCCGACGCGGCGCGAAAGCGGTTCCAGCGGAGTCGTGAGCGGATGCGCGTCCGGCTCCGCAGCGGAGACCTCGAAGACCGGACCATCGACTTGGAGGTGCAGGTTCGACCGGCTCCGTTCATCGAGTTGCTGACCCCAGGCGGCGTCGAGGAGATGGACATCAACCTCAAGGAGCTCCTCGGCGGGATGATGCCCAAGCAGACGCGCCGACGGCGATTGACCGTCGCGGAGGCGCGCCCGATCCTGCTCGACGAGCTGTCCGACCAGTTGATCGACATGGACCGCGTCGTCTCCGAGGCGATCCAGCGGACGGAAGACCACGGCATCATCTTCCTCGATGAGATGGACAAGATCGCGGGCAGAGAGTCGCGGTCGGGTCCCGACGTGTCGCGGGAGGGCGTTCAGCGGGACATCCTGCCCATCGTCGAGGGATGCGCCGTGACGACGAAGTACGGCACGGTTCGGACGGACCACGTGCTCTTCATCGCGGCGGGAGCGTTCCATGTCGCGAAGCCGTCGGACCTGATCCCGGAGCTCCAGGGCAGGTTCCCGCTGCGCGTCGAACTGAATAGCCTGACCGAGCAGGATTTCTGCCGTATCCTGACGGAGCCCCGAAACGCGCTCGTGTCGCAGTACGTCGCGCTGATGGGGACCGAGGGCATCGACTGCACGATGACCCGCGACGCGGTAGAGGAGGTCGCCGCGTTGGCGTTTCAGGTGAACGAGCGCACGGAGAACATCGGCGCGCGCCGACTGCACACGATCATGGAGCGCCTCTTCGAGGAGGTCTCGTTCACCGCGCCGGAACGACGCGGCGAATCGGTCACCATCGACCGCGATTACGTGCGCCGCGAGCTATCGGACATCGTCCGAGACGAGGACCTGAGCCGGTATATCCTCTGACCCAGCGTGGACGCGTCCGCGCCAATCCAACCGGCTCCTGTCGGACGTACGGCGGCAGAGAGTAAGGAGGTGCGCCGTGGTTGTCGTTGGTGAACTGCTCGACTTCTGCGCCGACATAGAACTGCGCGTCGCCCGGCTTTACGCCGACTTCATGTTCCGCACCGGAACCGAAGACGACCGCGTCGCTCAGTTCTGGGAGACGATGAGCGTTCAGGAGTGGGGGCATCACATCGTCGTCCACTTCTCACGGTCTCTGTGCGAACGGGCAGAGATACTCCATGATGTCGTTCGTGGCATCGACCGCGACGCGCTCGCGCGAGTGGAACGGGACCTGGAAAGCTGCGAGGCGTCGGTCCGTGAGCCGGCGTTTAGCCTGGAGACGGCGTTCCGTGCTGCCATCGCCTTCGAGAGCGGAGAAGCCGACGCGATCTACCTGGGCTTGATCAGAACCGTGCGTCGAGCTGCCGAACGACTCGGCGAACGCCATGTGCTCGTGCGGATCGAGCGCACGGAAGACGGGATCGAGAAGCATGTCGAGAGCCTGGTGAAGGCGATCATCCGTCTGGGCGGGAGCCCGGAACTGGTTCGCCACGCCCGCCAGACGCTGAACGTGGTCGGCTGATGACCGCTGGATCGAGGTGTCCGTGAGTCGGGGTCGCGGCGAAGTCACGCTCGACGGCATCCGCAAGTCGTTCGGCACGGTCGCCGCCGCCGATGACGTATCCTTCCACGTCGAAGGCGGGCAATTCTTCTCGCTGCTGGGTCCCAGCGGCTGCGGCAAGACCACGATTCTGCGGATTATCGCCGGGTTCGAGCGCCCAGATTCGGGAAGCGTGCTGCTCGATGGTGTATCGGTCCAGGACACGCCGCCGTACCGCCGCGACGTGAACACCGTCTTTCAGCAGTACGCGCTCTTTCCCCATCTGACAGTCGTCGAGAACGTCGCGTTCGGCTTGGAGGTGAAGGGAACGCCTCGGCGCGAGGCGCGCACCCGCGCCGAATCCGCGCTAGAGCGAGTGAAACTGCCGGGGTACGGGTCGCGTCGGACGAGCCAACTGTCCGGCGGCGAGCAGCAGCGCGTCGCGCTGGCGCGCGCTCTGGTGAACCGACCCTCGCTCCTGCTCCTCGACGAGCCGCTCGCCGCCCTCGACCTGAAGCTCCGAAAGCAGATGCAGGAAGAGCTCAAGGCGCTCCAGCGCGATGTCGGTATCACGTTTCTCTACGTGACCCACGACCAGGAAGAGGCGATGACGCTCTCCGACCGCATCGCCGTCATGCGCGCGGGGAGAGTCCAGCAGATGGGCTCCGCCGAAGAGATCTATGCGATGCCTCGGAACCGATTCGTCGCCGACTTCATCGGAACGACCAACTTCGTCGAAGGCGACGTGGTCCGCCGCAACGGTCGGAGCGTGCTGCTCGCCGTCCCGAACGGCGAATCGCGTCACGAGCTGTGGGCGACGGCAGCGGCATCGACGGC
This sequence comes from Candidatus Poribacteria bacterium, assembly GCA_016866785.1. Classification (NCBI taxonomy): domain Bacteria; phylum Candidatus Poribacteria; species Candidatus Poribacteria bacterium. The sequence continues at coordinate 26,200 of VGLH01000003.1, read as the reverse complement.
TGACGGAGCGCGCGTTGCCGCAAGCCTTCGACCCGAGCGCATCGCCGTGCGAACGACAGGCAACGGCGACGCCGATCCTGCCGTCAACCGCGTCGACGGGACCGTAGCGGAAGCCGTCTACCTCGGCGCGTCGGTGCGCTACCGAATCGCGCTGGGTCCCGGCTTCTCCCTGCTGGCTCAGTCGAGCAGCGATCCTGGGACGTGTCGGTTCCCCGCTGGGACGCGCGTCAGCGTCGCCTGGTCGCCGGAGGACCTGCGAGTTCTGGAGGACGATGGGCTCTGGGAGCGGGACGATGCTACGGCTCCGTAGCGCGCACGAGCCGAATCCCTATCTGATCCTCCTAGCGCCAGCCGGCGTGTGGCTGGTCATCTTCTTTCTCGCGCCGATGGCGATCATGTTCGCGTATTCCTTCCTGACGCGCATGCCTTCGGGAGCCGTCGCGTGGGAGCTCCAGCTTGGGAACTACGCCCGTCTGGCGCGCCCCTTGGGAGACGAGTTCCCTCCCGCCTACGTTCTCATGGCGCTGCGTTCGGTCGGCATCTCGCTGCTGACGACGCTGCTCTGCCTTGCCATCGGCTACCCGTTCGCCTACGGCTTGGCGCGGTCCTTCCCTCGGCGGCGCGATGCCCTGCTGCTGCTCGTGGTTCTGCCCTTCTGGACGAACTTCCTCATCCGAACCTACGCCTGGCGGTTCATGCTCTGGAGGAACGGTCTGTTCGACGTGGTCGCCCAGACCCTGGGGTTTGGAAGCGCGGTTCTGCACGGCACCGAGACCGCCGTCGTTCTGGGGCTCGTCTATGGCTACCTGCCGTTCATGATCCTTCCGCTCTACGCGACGCTGGAACGCATGGACCCCTCGCTGGTACAGGCTGCGCTCGACCTGGGCGCGACGCCGGCGACGGCGTTCCGCCGCGTCACGCTGCCGTTGAGCCTGCCGGGGATCGTCGCGGGATCCGTCCTCGTGTTCGTTCCCAGCGCCAGCGCGTTCGTCACGCCGAAGCTCCTGGGCGGCGCGAAGACGATGATGCTCGGAGAGCTCGTCGAGCTCCAGTTCAAGACCATCCGTGACTGGCCCTTCGGTTCCGCTGTCGGCTTCGTGCTGATGCTCCTCGTTGTCCTGGCGACGGCGGCGTACTTCCGCGCCGTCGGCGCCGAAGACAACTGACGCCCGCCGTCGAGATTCTCCGAACCATTTTGCGTTCGCCGGTGTCACACCGTACGTCCACGGAAACGGCGCGCGGGAGGCGGGATGCGTCCATTGCGGAGCGCTCGACGAGCGACAGCCGACGACAGACGGATGCGCCGGCTCATGGAAGACGGCAGCGAGAAGGGCTTCGCCGCGCTGGTCGAGCGGTGGCGGGAGCCGATCCAGCGGCTCTGCGCGCGGATGGTCGGCGACTGGCATGTCGGCGAGGACCTGGCGCAGGACGTGTTTACGCAGCTCTATCTGTCGCGCTCGACGTTCCGAGGCGAGTCGAGTCTTTCGACGTTCGTCTGGCGGATCGCCGTGAACCGTTGCCGGAACGAGCTCCGTCGTGCCAGTCGCAGTGTCGTCGAACTGCCCGGGGACGAAGCTATCGAGGAACCTGCATCGGCGTCGGCGGCCCCCGACATGGCAGTCGTCGGGGCGGAACGGCAGCAGATCGTGCGCGACGCCCTGCAGCGGCTCCCGGAGCATCTGCGCGTTGTCGTCGTCCTGCGCCACTACGAAGACCTGAAGTGTCGCGAAGTCGCCGAAGTATTGGACATCCCGGAGGGAACCGTGAAGTCGCGCATGGCAGAAGCCCTGACGCGACTGGCGCGAATGCTGCCCGATCCCGCAGAACCACCGAGCCGGGGCGAGAGACAGTCAGAAGGAAGGTAACACCATGGAGCATCCGGCCCGCGAAACGCTCGTGTCCTATCTGTACGACGAGCTCGACGGATCGGCATCCGAGGACGTGAGGCATCACATCGCCGAGTGCGATGCCTGCCACGCCGAGATCGAGGGATGGCGGCGAGTCGTCGAGTTCCTCGGCGAGGATCAGGCGCCATCGATGCGGTCGCGTCCGGCAGTCGGGCTTTGGCGTGCCGCGCAGATCGCGGCTGCGGCGCTCATCGTCTTTGCGACGGGGCTCGTGATTGGCTGGAGCTCGCGGCATGACGCGCAGGCGCTGAATCAAGCTGTCGCGGGACTGCGCGAGGAGTTGGGCTCGTCGGTGCGCAACTCCGTGATCCGGTCGCTGGAACCCGAGCTCGCCCGTCGCATCGACGCGCGCGTGGCGGAACGCGTTCCGGAGGTCGTTTCGGCTCAGCTTGAAGGGACGCTTCCGGGAGCCGTCGATGCCCAGGTCCAGCAAGCCAGGTCGGAAGTCGAAGGAATCCTCCGCGACGGATACGCGCGAGACGTCCGGCGGCTGGCGAACTACACGATCCACGCCGCCGATCAGCGGACGAACGCGTCCCTCGTCGCGTTCGCCGAAGCGTTCAACGCGAGCCGCCTGGAGGATCGACAGGCGCTCATCGACTGGCTCCGACGCGCCGAGCAGGACCGAGCCGACGAACTGCAGATCGTCCGACAGGACATGACGGCGCTGGCAGCGCTCACCGGCGACGAACTCACCCGAACGCGGCAGCAGATCGCGCGCCTGATCGCCTACGCCGCCCCCTCAGAAGGCGCTGGGGAACCATCGTACCGTTCACACGATGCGCAGAAGGGACAATGACATGACGTTCAGATGCTGGTCAGTCGGAGCAGCCATGGCGGTGATCGCGTTCGCTGGATCGGGAACGGCTCACTCGGAGGAACCTTCGACATCGGAACCTGCGTCGGCGCGACCCGCCCCTGTTGTCGCAGCCCCCGCGCTGCCCGCTTCGACCGGGCGGATCGAGATCGTAGTCCCAGACGAGGTCATCGAGTCGATTCCGAGGATCGCCGCCGAGGTGAAGACGGCGGTCGGAGACGGCTTGCGTCAGGCAACGGTTGAGATCGAGAAGGCGCTTCGTGTGGCAGAAGACACCGTCGCGCAGGCAACATCCGGGGCGTCTGCGAGCGTCGCCGAAGCCGCCAGGGCGCTGCCGAACGTCAGGTTCCTATCCAACAGCAGCGGTGCCGGTTCTCAGTCCATCGTGAGATTCACGCCTGCTCCAGACTCCTTCATGGCAGACATGACGATGGACCTCGCCGTCTTGTCGAAGGTGGTCCAGAAATCGGTCGGCGATCAGCTCGGCGGCGGCATGGGAATGGGGACGTTTGTGTCCGCGTTGGGCGGCTCTTCGGGCAGCGTTCAAGCCACGTACGTCGAGGGGTTCGGCGTCTTGTGCTCTATGTCCGTTGTTTTCCCTCTCGCTCCGGGCGCTGTACCCGCTCCTGCACTGCAGCAGCCGGCTCCGCCGACGTCGCTTTGGGATCGCACGCTGCTGGAGCTCCGTTCAGCGGACGATCCGATGTCGCGCGAGCGTGAGATGCGTCTCATCGTTCCATCGCAACCTACCGAGCCCTACGATGCGGGCAAGGTCGAGTGGCTCAAGGCATCGCTGAGGACGATTCTCCAGGAGTCCGCGCGTCTACGTGGACTTGGGCCCGACGAGTGGATCGCCATCGTCGTTCGGGGAGTCGCATCACCGGGAGGGGACGTCGTCACGCGGTCCTCTAACGCCCGTATCGAGCATTACGGGACGACCTACTCGCTTGCGGGGAGAGTGGCCGAAGGGCCCTCGTCGGTCCTGACCATGCGGGTCCGCAAGCGGGAGCTCGACGAGTTCGCGGCGGGCAGGCTGACCGAGGACTTTCTGGAGGAGAGGATGCAGACGGCGGTCTACTGAGTGGTGCGGGCTCGCGTGAAGTGATCGTCTCGTAGGGGCGGGTCTCAGACCCGCCCCTACTGCGTCGTGCCGCTCGCGCGTGCGATGGCACCGCGCGGCAGACGACTGAGTTAGGTTCCTACGCGAGAACGAACGTGTCGTTTTGGACGAAAACGAGCTTGCCGGAGTCCATCGACCGCGTCGCGGCGATCATGATCTTCTGAGTCTGGACCGCGTCGGCGTAGGGGGCGCGGATTTTCGACCCGTCGCCGCTCTTCACGGCGTCGATGTAGATGCGATCTTCCTCGACGTACGGATTCACCGTGCTGGCGATCTCCTCGCGCTTGTCCGAGCCCGTCACGAAGACCGCCCTGCCTTGCGAGATGTCCGCTGACAGGTCTCGTCCGAACACCTCGATCTTGACGCGCGACCACCCCGACAGACAGCACGCCGACTGGATGTTGGCGATGGTTCCGTTGTCGAACGTGATGTTCACGAAGCTGATGTCTTCGATGTCGTAGTTGGGCACTTCCGCCATCCCGCCCTTCGCGGCGACGGCGTGGACGCTGACGGCATCGGCTTGGAGCAGGTACCGGCACACGTCGAACACGTGGGTCGTCTGCTCGACGTGCTGCCCGCCCGACTGCTTGCGGACGCGCCACCACGGCGTTCCGGGCATCCCGCCCATCCAGGCTCCCAGCGCACCGAGAACCTTGAAGCTCGTCAGGCGCTCGCGCGCCTGGTGGACGGCGTCGCTGTAACGCCAGTTGTAGCCGACGCTGGTGAGCAGACCCTTGCGGCCCACGGCGTCGCGGATGCGCAGGCAGGTGTCGATGTCGACGTCGATGGGCTTCTCGATGAAGAGCGGGATGCCCTTGTCGACGGCGATGAGCTCGGGCTCGCCGTGCGCGAACGGCGGCAGGCAGATGTAGACCGCGTCGAGCTGCTCCTTGTCGAGCATCTCTTGGTAGTTCGTGTAGGCGTTGCCGCCGAAGTCCTTCGCGCGGGATTCCGCGCGCTCCTTCTGCACGTCGCACATCGCGGCGAACTCGACGTCGTCGAAGCCCTTGAGGTTGCTCAGATGATTCCCGGCGATGCCGCCCGTCCCGATGAATCCGACTTTGACCTTGGCTGGCATGAGAGGCGTCTTCCCTTCTTCGCCATACGGTTGCGTCCCGGTCGCTGGAGTCGCATGCCTTGCGGCGTAGGAGCGATCTTAGCACCTCGCCGCATTGTGCGGAACCGACAGGTTCTCGCGCGACATTCGGAGGGCGGCTATAATGGTCATCGCGCGGCGGCGGGCGAGATCCGCGATGTCCACACACCAGGGAAGGGAGACCCACGATGCCTATCAGCCCGGAAGAGCGTACGTTGCTACGCGACCTTGCGCGTCGCGTCGCCGACGTCGCCGACCTGCCGATCATGGCGCAGCGCCGCGAGATGTGGAAGAAGCACAACAGCCTCCAGCGCGTCCGCCCGATGGTTCTTATCTTCCCGGAGGGCTCGTGGGGCGAGCTGCTGCCTCAGAGCGAGTTGAAGTGCTCGGACCCCCACGCCCGGAGCATCGAGTGGACGCTTCGGAGCCGTCTCTACTACCACGAGCATCTCGACGACGACACGGTCATCGAGAAGGAATGGATCGTTCCCAAGGTCACCCATCGCACTGGATGGGGCATGTCCGGCAAACGGGTTCCCAGCACGACGGCGCGCGGAGCCTGGGCGTTCGATCCCGTGATTCACGAACCGGCGGACCTCAAGAAGCTCACCTTTCCGGTCGTCACGTACGACGAGCCCGCCACGATGCAAGCGCTGGAGCAGGCGCGGGACCTTCTCGGCGACATCCTCAACATCCGGCTCAAAGGTGTCAGCCACGTCTCGTTCCACCTGTTCAACATCTACTGCGACCTGCGGGGTTTGGAGCAGGTGTTCTGGGACATGTCCGAGAACCCGAACATGCTCCACGACGCCATGGCGTTCCTGGAGGAGGGACACCACAACCTCATCCGGCAGTACGTCGATCAGAACCTGCTGAGCCTCAACAACGACGCGACGTACCACTCGACCGGCGGGAACGGCTACACGGACGAGCTGCCGCTGTCCGACTACGACCCGGAGCGGATCCGTCCCTGCGATATGTGGGCGTCCGCCGAGGCGCAGGAGCTCGACCCCGTCTCGCCGGAGATGCACGAGGAGTTCTCGCTGCAATATGAGAGACGCCTGCTCGCGCCGTTCGCGCTCAACGGCTACGGCTGCTGCGACGACCTCGTGAAGAAGCTGGACTACGTGTTCCAGATTCCTGGGATCCGCCGCATCTCCATCGCGCCGTTCGCGGATGTTGACGAGGCGGCTGAGCGGTTGGGGCCCAACTACATCTTCTCGTGGAAGCCGAAGCCGGCGTTCCTGGTGGGATCGTTCGATCCGGAGAAGGTCCGCGCCGACATCCGGCACACGCTCGATGTGTCGCGGGACTGCGTCGTCGAGATGGTGCTCAAAGACACGCACACGTGCGAGCACCACCCCGAGCGCTTCTGGGAGTGGACGCGCATCGCCAAAGAGCTCGCGGAGGAGTACTAGAGTCGGGAATCAGGACTCGCCCGGGTAGCGCAAGCCCCAGTCGCGGCGGAGCTCCGTCAGCGTCTGTATGATGGAAACCGTCTCGTCGAGCGGCATGATTTCGCTCTCAAGCCGCCCCTCGCGCAGGCACGACATGACCTCGGCAGCCTCGTAGTTGTACCCGTTGCCGACGTACGTGCACGGAATCTGCTCCGGTTCCCCGACGGACACGGTCAGCGACTTGGGAACCCACCATGGCTTGTCAACGCGGATCGACCCGTTCGCGCCGAGCACATACGCCTCCTGAGGCGTAGTCGTCCGGATGGACGTGTAGAGAACCGCCATGCGCGGGGCGTCGTAGCTCAGCACGATGCCGGCGTGCTCGTCCACTGCCGTCTCGCCGATGCACGCCAGCGACGTGGCGCGGCGCGGCGTCCCGAAGATCATCGACGCCAGCGATACGGGATAGACGCCCACATCCAGCAGCGCCCCGCCCCCGAGCTCCGGGTTGAACAGACGGCTCCGGGGGTTCGCGCTGCCTGCTCGGAACCCGAAGTCCGCCGTCAGCATCTGGAGCTCGCCGAGGACGCCTTCTGCCAGAAGCCGCCGTAGCTCGACGATGGCGGGCAGGAACCGCGACCACATCGCCTCCATGAGGAACACCTGGCGCTCGCGGGCGCAGGCGACCATCTCTCGCGCTTCGGCGTCGTTGATGGCGAAGGGCTTCTCGCACAGAACCGGCTTGCCCGCTTCGAGGCAGAGGATCGTGTTGTCGCGGTGCAGCGAGTGAGGTGTCGCGACGTAGATCGCATCGACGTCGGGGTCGTGCGCCAGCGCTTCGTAGGAGGCGTGTCGGTTCGGCGCGTCGTACTCGCGACCGAAGGCGTCCGCCGTCTCCTGCCGGCGCGACCCAACGGCGACGAGCCGCGCGTCGGGCAGCGCCCGAAGCCCTTGCGCGAACTTCCGCGCGATGCTGCCGGTTCCCAAGATGCCCCACCGGATCGTGTCCATGCTCATTCCTCCTTGGCAGTCAGTCGGACGCTCGCGTTGATCGGTAGAAGTCGGCGTGGACCGCCAAGTAGGCAGCCCCGTCAACGCCCGGCATGGGGCTGCGGTCCACGGCGACGGCGGTTCGCGCGACCCATTCACGAAGTCCGATTCGGCTCTCAGCCGCGAGCGGGAACTCGACCGGCTTGCCTCCGAAGTCGCGCCGGAAGTAGCGCAGGAACGGTTCCTCCAAGAGCGGCCAGTTCTGCGCGACGAGGCTGGCTCCCGACAGGACGACCGCGCGCGGCTTGTGCGCCTGCACGATGCCCTGAGCCAGCGCCGCGATGTGCGCTCCGAGGTGGACGAACGCCATCTGGCAGACGGAGCACCCGCGCCTTGCGTGCTCTGAGATGGCTCCGGGCACGTCGTGGGCGGCACGGATCGCCGTTGCAGCGTCGGGATCGGGAGCTCGCCCAGAGACCAGCAGGTACTCGTAGAAGATCGGGAGCCCAAGCGCGGAAACGTAACGTTCGACGTGCAACGGGTACCTCTCCGCATCGCGGCTGGAGCGGTACTTCTCCCAGAGCCAGTTCATGAACCCCAGATCGACGGGCGCGTAGAGCGTCCAGACCTCACCGCCTTCGCCAACGCGTCCATCCGGACCGATCACCTTGTATCCCGCGCCGGTTCCCAGCGAGACGACTGCTACGTCGCGGTTCAGAGAGTCGTCGCGCAGAGGATCGTCGGGATGCAGGGCGTTCCATGTAGAGACGGCGTTGGCGATCTGCGTGCGCACGTCAGGCGACAGACTGACGCCGAGGGCGCACGCCATCAGGTCGTTGGCGGCGATGACGTCTCCGAACGCGCCGGGGTGCTGCTCGCGGTAGCGCTCGACGACGTTGTGCTTGCCCCACGCGAAATGCGTCGAAGGATCGGTCATGCCGGTCGATGGATCCGTGGGTCCCTTGCAGCCCACGCCTAGAACGGGCTTCGCGTCCGATCCGAAGCGTTCCCGAACCCACGACAACGCGTCGCCGACGCCTAGATCGATGAGCCCGCGAGACCGGTCGTGCCGCACCGAACCGTGGCGGACACGACGCCAAACTCCCTCCAGGCGCGTGTAGACGGCGGTCCGCGCCGAAGTTCCGCCGTAGTCGTGCCCGATGGCGACGCGAGCAGAGCCGTCGTCGCCCCACGCGCCCAGCGGCGAGTCGTCGTCGATCCAGTCGATGGCAGGCATCACCGGATTCGCGGCAGGGCGTTGACGAGCGGGCTGCCTTCGACAAACACGGCGCGCGCGCGCCATTGAGCGTCGAACACGGCGACATCGGCGTCGAAGCCGGACGCGAGCCGACCTTTCGTCGTCAGTCCGAGGCTTTCGGCAGGAGTGAGCGTCGCCATGCGGACGGCGTCCGAGACAGACGTTCCCCAGTCGATGGCGCGCCGGACGGCGTCGCTGAGCGTCAGGCATCCGCCGGTGAGTTCCCTGCCCTCGCGATCGAGGTACAACGCTCCGTCGATCAGGAAGACGCGGCGACCGGTCCGCGTGACCAGGCGCCCCGATTGGGGGTCGGGCTCGAAGTAGGACTGGAGCTCATCTTCGGGGATCGCGGCGGCGGAACCCGCGTCGGTGATGAGGCTGGCGTTCCTGGGGCCCTTGAGCCGCGTTGCCATCCGGGACCACGTCGGGCTCACGTGGCGGCAGTCGCCGATGAGCTCGGCGTGGACGCGGTCATCGTCGAGCACGGCTTCCGCGACGCCCATGTCTCGGTGGTGGATGCCGCTCATCCCGTTGAAAAGGTGCGTCGCGCGACGGATGCCTGCGTCGATGGCGCGACAGGCAGTGTCGTAGTCGGCGTTCGTGTGGCCCATCGTCGGCACGACGCCGATCTCGGGGAACCGTTCGGAGAGGTAACGCGTCAAGGCGAATCCGGCGTCGTTCTCGACGGCGTAAGAGAAGACGCGGACGGTGTGGCGTGAGGCTTCCCAGAGATCGAGGAACGCTTCGATGGTCGGCGCGGCGAGGTGCTCCTCGGCGTGAGCTCCCCGTTTGGCGGAAGAGCCGAACTTCCCCTCGACGTAGGGTCCCAACACGCGAGCGCCGGAACCGTCCCAGTCGAGAGCCGCCTCGGCGACGGCTCGCAAGCCAACGCGCAGACGATCCATGGGCATCGCGAACGTGCCTCCGCAGATCGCCGTCGTGCCGTGTATGCCGTGGGCGCGCGCGACGGCTCGGACGTCCTCGACGCTACCGCTGAGGACGGGCTTGCCCCCGCCGCCGTGAACCAACGCGTCGATGAGCCCCGGCGATACGACGCAGCCCGTCCCGTCGTAGACCTCGTCCGCCGGTTCTGACGAGTCGCCGACAGCGACGATCCGGTTCCCCGCGAAGGTGATCTGCGTGGCGCGTGTCGGTTCGGGGCAGTAGAGCGTCGCGTTGATGATGCGGGTTCGCTTCGGCATGACCTCTCCGGTGCAGCACCCCGAGCACACGTGCGGCGCAAGGCGGATTCGCCCTGCGCCGTTAGGATACCCGAAGGCTACTGCGATTTCAGCCCAGCCCACGTCGACGCCGTCTTCCCGTCGGGGCGCACGGCCGTCGCGAGCTCCGGCGAATGGAAGTAGTCGAAGGCGGCTTTCTGCGCGACGGAGCCGCCCCAGTTCTTGAGGAAGAGCCCGATCTTGTAGGTACCCTTCTCGTAGTTGGGCCCCAGTTTCTTGTCGATGCCGGCGGACTTCCACTTGTCAGCAGGGCTGTCCTTGTAGAAGAACTCGAGCTCCGTACCGGACTTCACGATCTGCAAGTAGACGTCCTTGTCTGGCTTGGCATCGACTGCGATCTGGGCTTGGTCGCGCCAGCGGTAGTCGGCAGCGATGCAGTCCTCCAGACGCATGTCCTGGTTGTTGTAGGGACCCCACAGGGAGTACGCCCACTTGTCTTCGCGGAAGATGATGAGCCCGGCATGCGACGCCCCAGGCTGGGCTGCTTTGTCGAGAAGCGCATCAACGTTCGTCTCGATCGTGAACTTCTTGTCGTCCGCCGGTGGATTCATCAGAAGGAAGGGCGCCCCATCGACGCCCTGGCGGAACAGGTCCTGGTTTGCCTGGATGTCGAAGATGAACCAGCCGCCCTTGACTTCCCACTTGTCGTTGTTGCCTGCATTGCGGAACGTCCACATCGCGTTCAGCTTCGTGTCGTCGAACGAGTCGACGTACGGCTGCGCGACGGACACCGAGGACAGCGAAGCGAGGAGCGCGAGGCTGGACACGAACGTAGCGATGCGGCGCATCGGACGAGCCCTCCTAGCAGTGTCGAACGCGCCCCGAGCTCGGGCGCGACATCGTCGAATATAACGACGCGGCAGAGACGAGTCAACTCGCGCGGCGGTCACGCGGTCGCAGCTCGGCACTCCAGCACCGTCTTGATGCCGCGTCGATCCCTGGCAGAGCCCAACGCGGCATCCGCCTGTAACAGCCGATAGCGTTCCGTCACGAACGGCGACAGGTCGATGCTGCCGTCGGCGATCCAGTCGCGCGCCTGCGCCAGAGATGCCCGCGAGAACGCCCACGATGCTTGGATCCGATGCCCGCTGAAGTGGAGCTCCTCGAGGTCGAGCGTCAGGGTCCTCCCCTTGGGCGCGAGCCCGAACAGGTTGATTGCCCCGCCGCGACGCGCGCATCGGAACGCCAGACCCAGCGCCGATGGACTGTCGGACGCCATGATGACCGTGTCTGCGCCGCCTTCCGTGGCGTCGATCAGCTCGGACATGCTCTCATCGGAGTTGTCGAACGTCTGCTCTGCCCCGAGGCGTTCGGCGACTGCCCGGCGTTCTGCTAACGGCTCAATGACGTATGCGCGCAGTCCATGCAGGACCGCCGCCTGCACGAAGAGCAAGCCGATGGGACCCGCGCCGAGGATCGCGACGGTGTCGCGGAAGGGCGTCTCTGCCATCGCGTTCGCTACACAGCCCATCGGCTCCGTGAACAGGACGCGCTCCGGCTCCACGTCGGGCGGGTAGACGATCAGCCCGCCCTGGGACACGAGAGCGTCAGGAGCGAGCATGTATTCCGAGAACCCGCCATCGATGTCGTGTCCGATGCCGGTCAGCGATCGGCAGTACTTCGCCTCATCGCGGCGACAGGCACTGCAAACGCCACACGTCACCATGGGATTCACCGACACGAGGGCTCCGACGTCGATGCCGGTCGCACGCGAGGCGACAACGCGTCCGGCGATCTCGTGACCCAGGACGACCGGCGGGGAGTAGTCCGTCGCAAGCCCATCGACCGCCATAAGGTCGGACGCGCAGACGCCGCAGAGATCGACGCGGATGAGCACCTCGCCGTCTCCGGGCGTGGGTATCGGGCGGTCTTCGATCTCCAGCGGCGCGCCCGGAGCGCGGAACACGACGACTTTCATCCACCATCCTCCGGGTATCGGTTCCAGTGAACGAACCGTTCGGCGGGAAGCCTGACGGAAAGCTTGTTCTCCTGCGCGACATAACCCAATCGCAGGATGACGACCGGCTCGCGGGAGTGCGGCGCGTGTAGCAGGTCGCGCACGGCATCCCTGTCCTGCGGCGTCTCCAGTGGCGCGTTGACGAACTGAGCGCCGATGCCCAGCTCGGTCGCGGCAAGCAGGAGGTTCTGCAGCATCGCCCCGATGCCGAAACACGACCAGAGATCGCCGCTCTCGCCGGGGGACTTCCGGTCGCGGTTCCTCACAACGACGCAGACGAGCGGGGCGACCGCCAGCAGTCGTTCCGTCGAGCGGCCGGGAGCGTTGCCGGCTCCAGCCTTGCCCAGAACGCTCGCCTGCCGCGCATGGCGCAGCAGGTACGGCGCGAGGAACCGGGCGAGCGACGAATCGGGAAGCTGGTCTCCGAGTAGGACGCCATCGGCGCGCTGACGCCATTCGTCCTCGCTGACGCTCGTCCAGTCGGAGACGTCCTGAAGGAACTCGGCGCTCTTGAGTTGCTCGACGATGGCTTTGCGTGCGAGCCGTCCCAGCGCTGCCTTGGGTTCCGGTGCGTCGAGAAAGACGAGCTCCCACGGCTGGGTGTTGAACGGCGAGGGAGCCCATCGGGCGGCTTCGACGAGGACTGCGACATGCTCCGACGCGATGGGTTCGTCGCGGAACTCGACCCGCTGGCTGCGACGTCGGCGGATGAGGTCGAGGAGCTCCATCGTCCTCGCGGCTCCTCGAAGGCGGGTTAGAAAGCGCTCTTGGCGCACCGGAACCCGGTTACGGCGTTGGCTTCTGCCGGGTCCTGATGGCTCCGCTGGGATACTTCGAGCGCGGACGCATCGCTCGCGTAGGAACCCCCGCGCTGGACGCGCGTCGCGCCCGCCAGCGGACCGCGCGGGTCTTGATCCGGCGAGATGTTGTAGTAGGTCGCGTCGTAGTAGTCGGCGCACCACTCCCAGACGTTCCCGCCCATGTCGAAGATGCCCAGCGCATTCGGCGTGGTCGATTTGACATCTGCAGGGGTCGCGCGAGTCGCGCCGAAGATGGCGTTCGTCCCGGAGGGCGCGGCGTTGCCCCACGGATAGCGTGCGCCAGCGATGCCGCCGCGCGCCGCTTTCTCCCACTGGGCTTCGGTCGGCAGGGTCTTGCCCGCCCAGCGCGCGTACGCGCTCGCATCGGACCATGTGACGCCGACGACCGGCTGATTGGGCCCGTTGTAGCGGTCGTCGTTCCAGAACTTAGGGGCGGCGCGCTTCGTTGCTGTGAGGAAGGCTGCGTACTGGCTGTTCGTCACTTCGGCTTCGTCGATATAGAACGCGCTCAGAGCCACCGCGTGCGCGGGGCGGTTGTCTGCTCGAGCCGGGGCATCGGGGTCGCCCATCGTGAACACGCCCTCGTCGATGAGCACCATGATCGCGCCGTCGGATGAGCGAATCTTCGGATCCAGGGGAACATCGACGGGTCCCGGTCCGTTCGTGATGTCGTCGCCGCAACCGATCCAGATCGCCGCGAGCACCAAGGCGGCGAGAAACGGCAGGACAATGGGCAAGACTCGGCGGGCTCGTTTCACGGTTTCGCTGTCCTCATGGCTCGTCGCACGAACGTTGAGTAGAATACTGTGAGCTCCGACGACACGCAAAGCCGGCGTGGAGCATCTGGTGCGAGAGGGAGTGTATGTCTCCGGTGAAGGGTCGATGGACGGTTCTGGCGCTGGTGCTCCTGTGGTGCGCGTCCTTGGGAGCGACCGCCGAGCGCATGGAAACTCGATGCGCCCGGCAGCGGGACCCATGGTTCGTCGGGTCGGTCGATCCGCAGGTGGTTCCCAGCCTCGCCCGGGTCGGCGGGTATCTGCTGCGCGTACGCGCGATGACGGGAACGAGCACGGTTGCGCGGCTCGAATGGCGGGTTGGCAAGGGCGCTTCGGTGCTGTCCGCGCGGACAGAGATGGTGTACGTCCCGTCGGATGGCGAACTCGTGCGGAGCGTCGCGGTCGGCGTCAGCCGACCCGGGAACTACGACATCGTCGCCGCGCTGACTCCGGTCGGCGGAACCGGTTCCACGAAGCCGGAACCCGAGCTCTTCGTCCGCTACCTGCGCGTGCAGGCGTCCAGTTCCCAAGACAGCGCCACTCCATTCCCCATCGATGCATCCGGAGGACGGACACTCGACGCCCAGGTGAAACGCGCTCCAGCGGCGGTCGTCGCGCCCGGCGATGCCCGGTTCACCGGACGCGTCACGTACCACGACGACGTCGAGGGCATCGCGCTGCCGATTCGGGAGGTCACCGTCCAGCTCGCGGAACGAGTCGCTCGCGGAGCCTTTCTGATCGAGCAGGTGATCGAGACGGTCTTCACCGACGTCGATGGGCGCTTCGCCTTTGTGGACGTTCCGGCGAAGGGAGCCGACGGGACGGCTCGCACGTACCGCATCAATGTCTTGGTTCGCAACGCGCACCTCACGATGACGGATCACCGGGGAACCCTGTACCGCCGGAGCACGGACTGGGCTCCCGCTGCCGGCGGGACGACGACCGATCTGGCGGTACATTGGGGACTCGACGACGAACGGCACGCCATCGGTCGCATCTTCGGCGCGATGCTCGATGAGCGCGACTACCTTCGCCGCACGGTGGGCTTCGAACGGAAGAGCGTCACAGTCGAGTACCCATCTCTCGACGGCGGAACCTACTACAGCGTAGACGCCCGCATCGGCATCGTCTCGTTCGAGGTCATCCGCATCGGGTTCAACGACGGCATCCTGCGCGAAGCCGCGCTGCACGAGTACGGACATGCCGTGATGACATCAGCCTACGGCGACCGGTTCGACGCGATCCCCTTCGGCAACGGGGTGGACGGCGGTCACACGCTTCATACGGTCTCCGATTCGGAGTTCGCCGTCAGTGAGGGATGGGCGGAGTTCATGGAGGCGCTGGTGGACGACCGAGCGCTGAACGTCCGGTCCTACCGGAACGCGAACCTGCCCAACATCGAGACGAACGACTGGTGGACCGGCACGATCGACGGCAAGGGACGCAACTCGGACGGCAGCATCGTCGAAGGCGCGGTCGCCAGCGTCCTGTGGGACCTCTCCGACGGTTCCCAGAGCGTGGACACGACGCGCGATGTGGACGACGACGGGATCGCCAACCAGTTCCCGCGCGTGTGGGAGCTCTTCGTCGCCTATCGTCCCAAAACCGTCAAGAAGTTCCGCGACGGATGGATCGAACGCGGCTACCCGCAGCGAGCCGAGATGCTCTCCATCTTCGACGACCACGGCATGCCGTCGGTGTCCTTTACCGGCGACGTCAACCGCGACGGCGCGGTCGATATCCTGGACTTGGTGCTGGTCGCGCAGCGTTTCGGCGAGTCGGGTCCGTTCATCGGGCTGAACCCCGACCTGTCCGGCGACGGCGTCGTGGACATCGCCGATCTGGTCATCGTCGCCAAGCATTTCGGCGAGAAAAGCGTGCCGGCGGCTCCGCCCACGGCAACCGGAACGGTTCGTCTGCGGGCATTGCGCGAGCCCGACGGCGCATTTCTCATATCGCCGCCAGCCGCGATGCGCCTCTGGGCGGCGCGATTCCGATTTCCCACCGGAACCGTGTACGAGCTGGTTCCACCGACGGCGAATGTGCTGACGCTTCCCGACGCAACGGGCGTGTCGCTCGTGTCGGTCGCTGGGACGCCGCTGCCGGCGTCGGAGTACGCCTTGCGCGTGCGGGCTACGGGCGCATCGTCGATTCTCGGAGGCGAGCTCGTCGGCTCCGACCTGTCGGTGCATCCGATCTCGGCGCCGGGATGGGCTGACGATTCGCGCTCGAAGGCTCTTGAGCTTCTGTCCGCGTATCCGTCTCCGGCGAACCCGGAGGTGTGGATTCCCTTCCGGCTCGGACAGACGGCGACTCTCGACGCGCGGATCGTCGACGTTGCCGGGACACTGGTTCGTCGCTGGTCGCTGGGTGAACTCTCCGCAGGAGACTACACGACTCGGGCGACGGCGCTGCACTGGGACGGGCGCAACGAACGCGGCGAGCCGGTCGCGTCCGGGGTCTATTGGGTCGTGCTGGAAGGCTCAGGAATGCGGCAAACCCGTCGGTTGCTGATCGACCGGTGATTCGGTTGACGCGGGGGAGCCGACGCGTCAGAATGCCGATGGCGCGTGCGGTTGTCGAGGCTCTCAAGCCGCGTTCTGCACGACGTAGCACGTTGGTCGAGTGTCCGCCCACGATGCTGACCAGAGCGCAGGATGTGCAGTGCAAGGAGGCTGGATATGCGACCTCATCGGAACCATTGGCTCGTCCTGACGGCGTGTGCGCTCGTTCTTGCGGCGGGAGCCGTCACCCTCGCGCGCGCCGAAGTCGAGAAGCTGAGTCTGCACCTCTACGGCGGCATGACGAACCGCAGCCGTTGGCAGATCGAGAAGCTGCTGAGCCCGTACGTCGATCCGTCGAACATCGAGTTCAAGGCGGTTCGCGACAAAGACGGTCGCCGGAACCCCTGGCGCACCATCGTCGAGATCACGCCCGAAGGCGACTATCTCGACATCTACGACATCGTCCACAGCATCCGCGACACGCGCGGCGTCGAAGACGGGCGGCTGCTCTATCGCACTGATATCGAGGCGACAGGCGAGTTGCGCGCGCATCTGGGCTTCACGCGCCGAAGCTTCCGCTGGGTTCCCGGATGGGTGCAGGCGCGGGGTCTGGTGACTTCCGGGCTATGGCATCGCGTCTATGCCGACGGATCGGGCGAGGACCTGGTGTTCCACCCGAACGCGGTGTACGACGATCTGCGGGCGTCGCCGCCGCGCGATGAGCGTGTCCGCATCAAGGGTCGGATCGCTGGGTTCGACAGCGTTTATCCCGTTGTCGTCCTCGGCGAGTATTCCGGCGCCGACGAAGCCCCAGCCGACGACGGCAGGGAACCCTCGATGCTCCGCCGTCAGCGCCGCGTTGGCGGAGAGCGCACGGACGATAGGTAGGACGCGATGAGCCGATTGCGCCTCGACGAGCCCTTCCGCCGGTTCGTCGTCCTGGGAGAGAGCACCGTCCAAGGCGGACCGTGGGTCCCGGACGTCTCCGACCGTTTCGCCGACGTTCTCCATCGCCTGCTTCAGAGCGCCCAGTCCGAGCCCCTGGAGTACCTCAACCGGGGCATCGGGGCGAACGCCATCAGTCCGCGCAGTCCCGGCTACGCGCAGTCCGCGAAGCCCAGCGCCCTCGAACGATACCGCGACGACGTGATCGCGGCGGAGCCCGACCTGTTCGTCTTCTGCTACGGGCTCAACGACATGCGCGCCGGGATGGCGATTTCCGGGTTCATCGACGACTGTCGAACCATCCTGAGCGATGTGCGGGAAGCCTGCGATCCCGTCATGGTCGTCACGACGATCTATCACATGACGGGCTGGCGCAGCTTCCCGCCCTACGACAAGGGGAGCCGCGAGGCGACCATCCGCTACAACGACGCCCTGCGCGATCTGGCGCGCGAACAAGGCGCACTGCTGGCGGACGTTTGGGCAGCCCAGGGCGAAGCGGACTGGCTGATCCACCCAGACGGAGTTCACGCGAACCGAGTCGGCAACCTGATCATCGCGCACGCGATCTTCGCCGAGCTCTGTCGGCACTGCCCGCGCCTGACTCGCTCGACCCATGCCGCCGACGAAGCGACGGACTGGACGCGCATGACGACCCAAGCCCGGCGCGACGCTGGCGACCCGTTCCGCAACACCTGGACGAACTGAATCCCGGAGCGACTATGCCGATCCTCTCCTGGGAAGCCGTGGCGGAACCCTCCGAGCGGTTCCCTTCGTGCCACTGCTCCACGCTGGTCGAAACGCGTACGGGCGGTCTGCTGGTGGGATACTACGCCGGCGAGGGCGAGGCGCGACCCGACGCGGCGTGGGTCATCGCCCGGATGCCTCCCGGCGGCGAGTTCGGGCCCCTGTCCATCGTCGCGGACACGCCCGGCAAGCCCGAAGGGAACGGCATCCTCTACGAGAACGAGTCGGGCAGGATTCTCGTCATCTACGGGACGATGCACGGCAAGCTGGATGGACCCTACGGTCCCGGCGTCCGATGGGTGACGTGCGATCTACGGATGTGCCACTCGGACGACGGCGGCTCCTCGTGGTCGGATATCGAGTTCCTGACGCGAGATCTGGGGCATGTGCCCCACAGCAAGCCGATACGACTCTCCTCCGGTGATCTGATCTTCGGGACGGAGTTCATGGATGGGCACTCCCGCATGTGGCGGAGCTCCGACGACGGGGCGACGTGGAACCTGGTTGGCGCGGTGCCCGGCGAGCCGAACCAGCACCCATCGCTGATCGAGGCGGCTGATGGGCGGATCGTCGCGCTGCTGCGTCCGTCCGGCAGGCATCCCAACGTGCTCCGCAGCGTGTCTGCGGACGGCGGACGAACGTGGTCGCCAGCGGAGGTGACAGAGCTGGGATGTCCGCACGCGGCTCTGGACGCCGTGAAACTGGTGGACGGTCGCGTCGTGCTGGCGTTCAATCGCGATCCATCGCAGCGGAACCCGCTCTCGCTGGCGATCAGCGATGACGACGGCGAGACATGGTACACCACCCGCGACCTCATGACGGGGGAGGGGCGGTTCCACTATCCGGCGATCATCCAGTCGCGCGATGGGCTCCTGCACGTCTCGTTCACGAACAATCGCCGGACCATCGACCACGTCGCCCTGACGCCCGACTGGATCGAAGGAACCGGCGACGACCTGCCCGCCTGGACAGGCGAAGGCGCGACCCGCGCCCTTTGACGACTCGACCGAGCCGGTGCTACGCTTCCCGCCATGTGGGATGCGGAGTACGTGTCGGCGGAAATGCCCGGCGATGAGGCGACGCGCGACGAGGTCGATTTCCTCGTCGAGGCGCTCGATCTCCAGTCGGACGACCGCGTTCTGGACGTGGGATGCGGAGCCGGCAGGCACGCCATGCTTCTCGCCGAGTACGGATACCGCGTCGTCGGCGTCGATGCGTCCGAGCCGCTCATCCAAGCCGCTGCACACAGCCGAAAGCCGGACGGGCCCTGCTACGCCCTCGCCGACATGCGCGCGCTTCCCTTCGACGGGGCGTTCGACGTGGCGATCTGCATGTTCGCTTCGTTCGGACTGCTGGACGATTCAGGCAACCAGCGAGCTCTCGACGCGATGGCGGGAGCCCTGAATCCCGATGGGTACGCCCTCATCGAAACGTGGAACCCCTACGCCGCCGCGCACCTGGACGGCAGACGCAACTGGTGGCGCGCCGCCGATGCGATCCATCTGGCGAGCGCACGATTCGACGCCGTGACGGGAACCGTCCTCGACACGCGCGATGTGCTCGCGAACGGCGGCAAGTCGAATCGCCAGTGGGTGCGTTCGCTGCGGCTCTACACGCCGCCGGAGCTGACGGCGATGGCGTCGCGCGTGGGCATGGCTCCCGTGCGCTGGTACGGCGACTTCGACGGCAGCGACCTGTCAGCCGCCTCTCCGAGGCTCATCGTCGCCATGGAGCGTGTCCCGACATGACCGTGTGGACGCGCTACGCCCGCCTTCTGGCTCCCTACACGGCATCGATGCTGGGCGTGGTCGTGCTCGCCGGCGTCACGTCCGCCCTGTCGGGAGGCATCGTCCGCGCGCTATCGGATGCCATGGCGGTTCTCGCCTCCAGCGACGGACCGAACGTCTATCCGCTCGAGTTCCATCTGTTGCGCCTGAATCCCGTGTTCCCAGGATTCGCCGTCTCCGCCGCCGATGCGTCGGCAGCCCTTCGGACGATGGGCGCGGTGCTGGCGGGCGTTGTCGCGGCGCTCGTCGTCAAGGGTGTGATCGGGTACGGACACACGTATCTGATGCATCGCGTCACGTTCCGCGTGATGACATCGCTGCGGAACGGGCTCCACCGAAGCATCCTGGGTCTGCCGTTGGGAACGATCCAGCAGCAGCGGAGCGGCGACCTCATGTCGCGGACGGTGGACGACGTGAACGTGGTCGTCCAGAGCGTCCACGCCATCACGGGCGGCGTTCGCTCCGCGGCGACGTTGATGGTCTACCTGGCTCTGATGTTCTTGCAGAACTGGATTCTCGCGGCGGCGACGCTCCTCGTGGTCCCGGTGCTGGCGGGGCTGATTCGAGTGATCGGGTCGCGGGTGCGGAGCACGAGCCTGCTGGTGCAGCAGGAGCAGGCGGCGGTCGCGTCGGCGTTGCAGGAGAGCATCTTCGGGCTGAAAGTCATCAAGGCGTTCGGCGCCGAAGCCGGCGAGCAGACGCGATTTGAGAGACGGACACACGCCGTCTACCGGCTCGCGATGAAGCGCGTCCGGCTGTTCGCGTTCCAGTCCCCGGCAACGGAAATCGCGATGGGCATCGGTCTCGCGGGCGTGTTCGCCATCGGGGCGTGGCAGGCGGTCGGGGGCTCGCTGGGCTTGGGCGAGCTCTTGGCGCATCTGGGACTCGCCGCGTTGATGATGGAACCGGCGAAGAGCATCGGGAACTTCAGCGCGCTGGCGCATCAGGGGATCGCGTCGCTCGCGCGGGTCGACGCCATCCACGAGCTGCCGTCGGAGAAGATGGACGGCGGCGAACCGCTGGACGGCTTCTCGGGTTCCGTCGAGTTCCGCAACGTCTCGTTCAGCTTTGGCGGGGAGCCTGTGCTGCAGGACGTGTCGTTCACTGCGGAGCCCGGAACGACGGTGGCTCTTGTGGGTCGAAGCGGCGCGGGAAAGACGACGATTCTGCATCTGCTGGGACGGTTCTACGAGCCGACTTCGGGGGAAATTCTATTCGACGGCGTGCCAGTGCCCCGGATTCGGTTGAGCTCGCTGCGGTCGCAGATCGCCTTCGTACCGCAGGAAAGCGTTCTCTTCGCGGGAACCGTCGCTGACAACATCCGTCTGGCTGCTCCCGACGCGTCGGACGAGGCGGTGCGAGAGGCGGCGCGGCGCGCTCACGCGTTGGCGTTCATCGAGGCGATGCCCCAAGGCTTGGGAACGCCCATCGGCGAGCGAGGCGTGCGGCTGTCGGGGGGCGAGCAGCAGCGGATCGCCATCGCGCGCGCGTTCCTGAAGAACCCGCCGCTGTTTCTGCTAGACGAGGCGACTTCGTCGCTCGATTCCGAGTCGGAGGCGTCCATCCAGCGGTCGTTCGGTGAGCTGCTCCAGGGCAGAACGGCGTTCGTCGTCGCCCATCGATTGACGACGATCCAGAACGCCGACAAGATCCTCGTCATTCAGGATGGGCGGATCGTTCAGCAGGGCACGCATAAAGAGCTGCTGGCGCAAGGCGGAGCGTACGGTTCGCTCCACCGAACCCAGTTCAGACAGGAATCTGCGGGAGGATGAGAATGCGGCGTGTGTGGACGCACCGGTCGTCGAGGGCTCGGTGGATCGTTGCGGCGCTCGTGCTAGCGGCTGTGTCGCGTTCTTGGGCGGAACCGCCGGCTAGCCCGGCGGACGTCGGCGCGTTCCTGGCTGCCGATCCGCCAGAGAGCTCGGGAATCCTCGCACAGACAGCGCAAAAGCCGGCATACGCCAAGTTCCGATCCCTACTACAGGCGGATCGGAAGCACTTCCGAACCGCGACTGCAGACCCGATGCGTGGCTGGTCGAAGGCGAACATCCCGGCGGATGCGCCGGCAACCGTCCTCTACCCGTTCGCCGGGCCCGATTTCCTGAACGCCTATCTCATGTACCCGAACGCGGATACCTACGTGCTCATCGGGCTGGAGCACGGCGGCAAGGTTCCCGATCTGTCGGCAATGGATGCGCGCGGGAACCTCGCGGCGGGTCTGTCCACATTCCGCACCGCTCTGATGACGTTGATGTACGTGAATTTCTTCGTGACGAACCGGATGGAGGTCGAGATCGACGACGCGCCGATTCCCGGAGTCACGCCGGTTCTGCTCGCGATGATGCGCATGCTGGACCTGGAACCGATCCGCGTCGATCCCATCCAGATCGATGTGCGCGGAAAGATCGCGCTGGTGCCGGAGGATTCGCCTCGACGTCAGGCGCAGTGGGAGGGATATTCCAGCGTCCGAGTCGGGTTCCGACGCTCCGACGGACGCGAGAGGAGCGTCATCTATCTGTCGATGGACATCTCCAACGCAGGACTGGCGAAGCACTCCTACTGGGTCGGCTACCTGGAGTCGCTGGGGCAGGTCTCCTGCCTCATCAAGGCGGGCTCGTACCTGATGCACTCGGCGAACTTCACCACGATCCGGGACATCGTGCTCGATCAGGCGCAAATCGTCGCTCAGGACGACTCCGGCGTGCCGCTCAAGCGGTTCGACCGAGATCGCTGGAAGCTTCGCGCGTTTGGTGTCTACACGAAGCCCATCCAGCGGTTCACCAACAAGTTGCAGCCGGACCTGCGCGCGTTCTACGCGGAGGACGCGGAGCCGCTGCTCTTCCCGTGGGGCTACGGCAACGACGCGAAGAAGCCGAACCTGCTGCTCGCCGTCCGACGCGCAGATGCGCAGTAGCCTCTACGCCGGCTACCAGCGGAAGAAGCGATAGGGATCGTCCATCTCGACGGGCGTTTCCAGGTAGAGCCCGGTCAGCCAGCGCTGCTCTCCATCCTCACGCGGCGTCGAGAATCGCTCGACCAGCGGTGCCGTCGGCTGGACTCCCAGGTTCGACAGCAGGCGGCTCAGCAGGAAGCTCGTCCGCCGAAACGTGATCTTCACGTTGTACATCGCCTCGTGGTCGAACAGCCACGGAGCCAACTGGCAGAACGCGATGCGTCCGTCGATGGAACTCGCCAGGACGCCGCCTGCGAGCAAGTCCGCGCCGCTGGAGATCAGCGGGATCGTCCTCGGATCGCGGGTATGTACATCGGACGACGCAACGCCCGCGAACGGCGAATGCACGCCCGTCGGCGACAGCGGAACACCGAAATACTCCTCGCTGGAAGTGGTTACGGCTGTGGGGAGCACACGACTGGCTTCGTCGGCGTTCAGATCGATGGCGAGCGCCCTCCCTCCGTGGGCGAGCCAGTCAGAGAGCCCGTCCCGGTTCTTGGCGAACGCCGAGCTCGCGCCCTCGGCGACGACGAGCAGATCGCCCTTCCCAAGCGCCGAGGAGCCGTACGGCATGAGCTCGAAGCCAGCCTTGGACAGATGCGCCCTGCCCGACTCGCCTCCGGCGTAGACGAGGCGGCGACGCGGAGACGGTGCGAACGCATCGGCGAAGGCGATCAGGTTCCGCAGAAGCCGCGCCGCCGCCGGTTCCTGCGCTGTTCGACCGGTCACGTCCATCTGGCAGAACAGGATCGCGCCGTTTCCCTCACGGAACACCATCAGCGGGCTGTACTGCTGGTCGAACCCGCCATCGACGAGGGGCAGGAAGTCGCCCGTCGCCGGCTTCTCGATCATCACACTGGCGATGTTCC
The DNA here is from genome assembly GCA_016866785.1 of Candidatus Poribacteria bacterium. Classification (NCBI taxonomy): domain Bacteria; phylum Candidatus Poribacteria; species Candidatus Poribacteria bacterium. Next base: position 3,018 of record VGLH01000003.1, on the reverse strand, counting down.
CACGGTTGCCGCATCGCCATGGGCGCGTCACCTCGATGCCGCACCACTCGACCGTGGGCCCGTGCATCGGACGCATCGTGTAGGTGAGACGCGGTGAGGTCAGCGTCGCCTCGCCGCGCCAGTCGTGAAGGTGTTCAACGCCGATTCCCGCGAGAACCGGATGGTTGGGGACGCGCGGGAAGGCGTTGCGCAGCCCGAACTCCTGCACGCGGAATCCGAGCCGGTTCTGCAGAACGTTCGCCTCCTGCTCGAACACGAGGACGCGCAGTCCGTCGCGCACGCGCGACAGGTCGGGAGCCGCGCCATCTTCCGTCAGCGCCTGCTTCCCGATGACCAGGACGTCGAATCCGCCCAGATCGCTACCGACGTCTACGGGGTCGTAAGCGAACCCAAGCCGGTCGAGCTCCGCCCGCGTCTCGCCTTTGGGGTCGAAGAGGGCGATGCGCGCGGATGTCGTCGGCGTCGTGGCAGCCGGCAGGATGTCGAGTGTGAACAAGTCCTCGCCGACCTCTCCGTTCTGGTACTCGATCCGCGCCCGAATCGTCACCGTATCGCCTGAGATCGACGCGGGGAGCTGGAACCGAAGCGGGATGCGCACCTGCTCGCCCGTCTCCACGTAGAAGGGCTTCTCGCCACGCACGCTGTCTGCGCCGTCGAGCGACCATCTCGCCATGCCCCGGACGGGCAGCCGTGAGTCGTTGATGACGACGATCTGCTTCTCGACCGCTTCGCCCGGAGCGAAGACGTGGCTCTTCTCGGTGAACGCGCCGGGCTTTCCTGCGATGTACGCCAAGAGGGGCCCGTTGTTTCGGAGGAACGCTCTGCCTGCGCTCGTGGGAATCCAGTCCGATCGCTCGAAGCCGAAGTCGAGTCGCTCGTACTGCGCGTCGATGAAGTCGGCGACGTAGCCGGGCGTCTGCTGGCGTTCCCAATCGACCGGAAGCGCCCGACGGCTCCGGTCGGCGTCGGGGTCGAGTAGCCAGAAATTGCCGTAACTCCACGCGTTCCTGCCGGAGACGCCCCACGTGCGGAACGCCCGCCAGTTGTCTTCGACGTAGAGCGCCCAGACCGCCTCCTGGTTCCCGTCGATCCGCGCGAAGGAGCCGATGATCGGCGTCGGGTAGTCCCACCGATGCCAGCGCTCGCCGTTGCGCCACTTGCCGGCTTCCCAGCGGAGGTTGCGCTTTTCGAGGTCGTTCAGGGCGTAGGCGTCGTCGCCCAGGAAGGGAGCGTTCCATTGCGCCGTCGTGAATTGCCAGGGGATGCTCGCGCCGCCGAAGTCGCGTTTGCCCTCGTACCAGCCGCGGTACATCGTCCAGTCGATGCCCCAGGGCTCGCCGTACTCGCAGAGGAATAGCGGCTTCACTCCGGTGGTCGCCCAGTGCTCGAACCAGTCGGATCGTTCCTGAACCGGCGTCCAGTTCAGGTAGAAGTTGCTCGTGTAGACCTCGCCGAGGTTGCCTCCCGCGTGGTGGTAGAGGACACGGGAACCGTCGATGCCCCGCGCGATGGTCTCCGCCCGCAGCGCCTTGCGCATGTTGCGCAGAGCCCAGCCGTCGCGGTCATCTTGGATGCCGTCGATCATGAAGGGGTTCATGTCTTCGCTGTAGCCGGTCGCGTTGTGGCTCATCGCGTACATGACGACGGAGGGATGGTTCTGCGCCATGCGGATGTAGGCTTCGGCGTGCTCGGCATAGCCGTTCGCCTGGTCGGCATCTTCGGCGTCCCAGTCGTACTGCGAGAAATGCGGGAGCGTGAACGAGACGAGCATGCCGACGTCGTCTGCCGCCCTCAGAATCTCCTCGAACGCGAGGTGCTCTCCAGGCTGGCAACTGTAGTTGTGGGTGTAGACGAGCCCGACGCCGATGGCTTGGAGCCGTTCGAGCGTCTCTCGGGCTCCGGCGTAGCTTGCGGCGGCTGCGCCGACCTGCGCGCTGTCGAGCGGCACAGCGAAGAAGTGGACCCGCGAGCCGTTCAGACGGAAGTCGCGTCCGTCGACCCAGAACTCGCGGAAGCCGAATCGCGTGTCCCAGAACACGTCGCGCACGCCGCCATCGTGGTCGTCGATCAGCGACAGGTTGAGGACGTACTGGTTCTCCGGCGTGTGCGTGTCCCAGAGCTTCGGCGGAACCCAATCCAGCGAAAAGGCGAACCTTCCGGCTTCGAGGTCGGAGGCGTTGAAGGGGGCGCTCGTGACATCGACGGCGGTCGAGTCACCATCTCGGACCTGCGCGCGCAGCAGGTACGTCCGCGCCGGTTCGAGATCATCCATCCGTACGCCGAACCCAAGCGTCCCGCGCCGGAACGACGGCTCGACGCGGACGTTTTTGATGCGCGCGGACACAGGCTCGGACACGAGGCTCACATCGCCGCACAAGCCTCGAAGCGCCACGGTTCCGCGCGTACGCCGCTCCTCTGCCGAGTTCGCATAGGATACGATGTCCTCGTGGAGCGGCAGCGCGGCGACGAACACGCTCAGTCGGTGCGTGCTTCCGGGACGGCACGCCGACGTGATATCCGCCTCGCCGCCCGGGAACGAGACATCGCCCGCGCGAACCCCGTCTACGTAGACGACGGCATAGGAACTCAGGTTCGAGAACGAAACGGCGATCCGCCTGCCCTTCCAGTCCGTGGGAACCATGATCTCGCGTTCGTACCACGCCATATCAGCGAGTCGGAGGTCATCGCTCGCCCAGTCGGGGTGCGGATAGCTGGTCTGCGAGTCGCGCCACATGTAGTTGCCGCGCGATCCGGGCCACGGCCCCGGCACGCGGCAGTATCCCCACGCCTCGGTCGGGATGGCGTCGGTAAGATTCTTGGCAGGCTGCCATCGCCACAGACCGTTGAGCGAGACTTCCCCGCGCGTGGAGGTTTCACGCCGATGGGCATCGGCGAGGTCCCACACGACTCGCACGCCAGGAGGAAGGACGTGGTCTTCGGAGCGGCTGACGGGATCGGTCGGGACAGCAGCCAGCACGGCGAGCGAGAGCAACCAACTGGACATTCTGCCTCTCCTCC
>VGLH01000002.1 GCA_016866785.1 Candidatus Poribacteria bacterium | reverse complement strand
GGCGACAACTACGTCGAGGCGGAGGAATTCCCGCAGGCGGTCACGGCATACCGCATGGTGGTCAAGCAGTACCCGACCAGCCCGTATGTCCCGGCGGCGCGCTACGGTGTTGCCGAAGCCTACATGAAGTTCGCCGCAGCGAACTCGAGGGCGAAGTCTCCGGACGAGGAGAACTACCGGAACGCCATCGCTTCGTATCAGGAAGTCATCAACGAGCACCCGGGTTCCGAATACGAGCCCCACGCGACCTTCCAGATCGCCGAGGCGTACTACCAGATTCGCGACTTCCAGAACGCCGTGACGTGGTACGACACGGTGATGGAGCGCTATCCTGAGGAATCGCTGGCTGCCTACGCCCTCTATGGTGCGCTGTGGAGCCTGAGCGAGCTCGGACGTAGCGATGAGGTGTTGGCTCGAGGACAGGCGTTCATCGAGCAGCACAAGTCCGACCCCGACTTCGACCTGCAGGCGTCTGAGATTCAGATGAAGCTCGGCGACATCATGTATGACCAAGAGAAGTACGAGGTCGCGATTGCCGAGTACGCCAAGGTTCTGAGCTATCCGAACCTGCCGAAGTTCTACGCCGTCAAGCTGCGCTCGCTGTTCCAGCAGGGCGTGGGCTACGTCAAGCTGGCTGAGACCAGCAACGATAACACCTACTACGAGAAGGCGGCTGCGCCTCTCCAGGCTGCCATCGACCGCTACTCGGACGACAAGTTCGACATGAACTACGAGTTCCCGGAGCGCAGCCCGTTGCTCGAGAACTCGGTTCTGAACAAGTGCCTCGTCCACGAACGGCTCTCGCAATGGCAACAAGCCCGCGCGACGTACGCGCTCATCCCCCGTATGAGCGAGAACTACGGCCGCGCCCAGGTTCTCATCGGCGAGACCTACGAGAAGGAAGGCAACATCGACCAGGCGATCAACCACTACAAGGCGATTGCCGCCAACGCGGCTCTCGGCGAGACGTGGCAGTCGCTTGGGGCGATCCGCCAGGCGGACTTGCTGAGGAGCGCCGAGCGCTACGCCGAAGCCGCCGTCGCCTACGGCGATGTCGCAAACAAGTACCCCAACAGCGATTACGTGGATGCCGCCCGATACTTGGTCGGCGTGTCCCTCTACTCGATCGAGCCGCGCACGCAGGAAACGCTGACCCAGTCCATCGCGGCGTTCCGCAACGTCGTGACGAACTTCCCGAGCAGCACAAACGCGCCGGACGCGATGTACGGCATCGTCCTGTCGACGAAGGCGCTTGCCGAAGCCGGAAACGCCTCGTGGGAGGAAGTCGTCACGCTCGCGGACGAACTGATCGCGACATTCGGCGACCGCGAGGAACCGCGCGCTCAGAAGGCGATCAACTCGGGCAACATGCTCAAGGTGCTCGCGCTTGAGAAACTCGGCTCCGGCAACGTCGATGAGATGATCGTCCGACTCAAGGCGGTTGCCAATGCCGCGAGCGCCGACGAGGCCGCTCGTTCGACGGCTCAGCTCAAGGTCGGGAACCTTCTGTTCGAGCGTGAACGGTTCCCGGAAGCCATTCCTGAGTATCAGGCACTCGCTGAGATGTACCCGCAGGGCGAGTACGCCGCGCTTGCGTGGTATCAAGCTGGCGTGAGCGCTTTCAAGGTGGGCGAAGCCACGACGGAGACCGATCAGGCCGGATCGCAGGCTGCATTCGCCCAGGCGGCGGAACTGACGGCGAAGGCTCTGGGGGCTGAGCCCGATCCGTCGCTTCTCGTCAGCATTTACTACACGCAGGGCCTTGCCCAGTCGAAATCCGGCAAACCCGTCGACGCGATCGATACGCTGAATAAGGTGACGGCGATGGAAGCGCAGGTCACCGACCCGGACAAGAAGCCTCTCGTGTTCGCCTCGCACATTGAGCTGGCGAAGCTGTACGCGCAACTCGGACGAACGACCGACTCCATTCGCGAGTACGACTACATCGCCCAGAACGCCGAAGAAGCGGGGAACCAAAGCCGGGCGCTGCTCTCCATCGCGGACATGTATGAGAACCAGCTCGGCGATCCCGTCCAGGCTGCCGCAAGCTATCTGCGCGCCGCCGAAGTCGCCGACGACGGACGCATCCGCGCCCAGTCGCTGTACCGCGCGGGCATTCTGCTGAGCGACCAGAAGAAGAACGACGAGGCGATCAGCGCGTTCACGGCGCTCCAGAACGAGTTCGTGAACGATCAGGACGCGAATGTGCTGCTGATGGTCGCTGACGCGGGCATGCGCATCTCCGACCTCTACGTCCTCACGGGCAAGGTGGGTCAGGCGATGGCGCAGGCGGAGGCTGCCCGGGACCGCGCGCTGACGTCTGGTGATGTCGTCCAGAAGGTCCAGGCTCAGTACCAGGTCGCGAACCTGCGTGCGCGGCAGGCGCGAGCCGTCTTCGACAATACGCCCAACGCCGCAAACACCGAGTACAAGCGGATCTCTCGGCAGTCGATCCAGGAGTACCTGAAAGCCGTCGAGTACGCGCAGCCGTTGGACAAGGCGCCGGATAACGCCCGCGTCTACGCGGGTCCAGCGCTCTACCAGGCTGGGCAGATCGCCTATGCCATCCATGGTCCGCAGGACCTGCCGGTCGCTGTCGATGCCCTGCCGCGCTTCGTCGACTACGCCTCGCGGAAGCTAGTGGAAGCGTCCGATGATGACATCAAGACGGCGCTTTACTACGCAGGCGTTGCGTACTACGACTTGGCGCGCGGCTCTGAGAACGATCCGCAACTCTTCAGCCGGTCGGCGCAGATGCTGTCGCAACTGGCTCAGCGCTATCCGCGCGATCCGGAAGCCGGGCTCTGGCAGTACCAGGTCGGCGAAGCCTACTTCGCGGCCCAGGACTTCCAGAGGGCTCTCACGGCGTATCTGGCTGTCGTGAGCTCCTACCCGCGCCATGAGAGCGCTGCGGAATCGCTTTACAGCGCCGCCGCGTGCTACTTCAACCTCGGCAACGAGGCGCAGGTATACGCGACGTACGACCGGTTGGCTCGCGAGTATCCATCTAGCAAGTTCGCGCCGGAAGCCACGCTGAACGTGGCGAACGCCCGTTACAACGAGGCGTCCACGATCACGAACGAAGCTCAGCGCATCGTTAAGCTCAAGCAGGCGCTCGATCAGTACCGCCGTGTGCTGACTCTGCAGAGCGCTTCGCCAGAGCTGAAGAGCGCCGCGCGGGGCTACGCCGAGGAAACTGAGGAACTGCTCGCCGCCCTCGAATACGGGCCCATCGAGCAGGCTCAGAACGCCGCGTTGGGTGCCGCGAACAAGGAACAGGCTCTCGGGCGCGTGATCCAGCGCTACGAGCAGTTGCTGAGAGACTATCCCACGGCCTCGTCGTCCATGATCGCGATGACGAAGATCGGCGACAGCTATGTCGCGATAGAGAAGTGGGACCAGGGCCTCGACTGGTACAACCGTCTCATGACCAAGTTCGTGGATGCTCAGGGTCGGCCGATGACGCCTGGCAACGAGTACGTGTCGAGAGCGCTGAATTACGCACGCGCGCAATACGTCGCGATCCGCGCTTACCTCGTCCAGACGGCGGCGGGCAGCTCCCGCTAGACCGTTCGGAGCAAGACACAGAGGCGGTCGACGCAATGAGCGTCGGCCGCCTCTCTCATTGCGTGGTCGTCAGCGTGGGCTAGTGCGCGCGGGCTCTCTCGCCTAGAACGCCGCCCGGATGGTGGCGGCCGAAGTCCTCACGAGTGAACCCTCGAAGCGATGCCACCGTGACGGCGAGCGCATCGCCGACGGCGAGTTGGCAGGTTGTGCTCGAGGTGGGAGCGAGGCCCAGCGGATCCGCTTCGCGTTCCACCGGGACCAGAAGCACCACGGACGCCAGCCTCGCCAACGGGGACTCCGCGGACGACGTCATCGCGATGACGGTGGCGCCATTCTGCTCCAGAAGCTGAACGGTCGCGACCGTCTCCTGGGTCTTGCCGGAGTTGGAGATGGCAAGGACGACATCGCCGGGCATGACGGCTCCGCTGTCGCCGTGGAGGGCATCCAGAGGATCGAGGAAGTAGGCTGGTGTTCCAAGACTGGCGAAGGTCGCCGCGATCTTGTGGCCGACATGGCGGCACTTCCCGACGCCCGTGATGTGGACGCGTTTGCGGCCTAGGTCGGCAAGCATGATGTGGTGCGCCGCCTCGTCGAGCGACTCCATTGAGAACGAACCGGCGATGCCGGCAAGCGCTTCGGCTTCGGCTCTGAGCGTCCGCACGCCGACGTGCGCTGCCCGGCTCTTGGGAGGAGTGTCGTCCTCGGTTGCGTGGGGCCAGCCAGCCGAGTAGAGCTCCATGAGGTGATGCCGGCTCGTGCCGAGGACGGGGAACGCTCCCACCACCTGACAGCAAGCTCCTCCGCAAGCGTTGGCGAGCCGGGCGGTGGCTTCCATGTCGAGACCGAAGTGGATCCCGGCGATCATTCCACCGAAGAACGCATCGCCAGCGCCGGTGGTGTCGACCGCCTTGATTTCGCTCGCCTGCACGCGAAGTGTCTCGTGGCCGTCGGCGAAGACGCTTCCCCTCCCGCCGTCGGTGATCGCCACCAGCTTGGACCCGTACTTCGCGTGGATCGACTGCGCCTGCTTCTCGGCGGATTCTTCGCTCGATAGCTGAACTGCCGCCGACTTGGCAGGCTTGACGACATCTGCGAGCCGGATCGTCGCCTCGAGCTCATCGCGCGACCCCAGTTTGGCGACGTTGACGCAGAAGTCCGGGGATACGTCGACGTCCAGGAAGGTACGAACGCCGGCATCGCGTGCGATGCGGAGCACCTCGATCACCGTCGGGAGCGGTAGTTGGGAGACCTCCGTCGAGACCATGGCGGCGTCGCGGATGGCGTCAGCGAAGTCGGCGCGGATGTTCTCCGGGGTCGTGGTTCCTGTGGGTCCCCGAAACATGTAGATCGCGCGTTCAGCGTCAGGATCGACGTAGATGACCGAGAACCCGGTCGCCGCCCCGTCCACGACACGGACGCTCGACCGGTCGATGCGATGGCGATCCATCGTGCCGCGGATGACCGTGCCGTGGTGATCGTTGCCCTGGTAGCCGAACAGCCCCGTCGGCACGCCGAGGAGCCTTGCCCAAGCCAGGTGGTTCAGCGTAACCCCGCCCACGACTTCGACGTGGACATCGCCGGACTCGTCAGGCAGCAGGTAGGTCTTGAGGTCGGGTCCGGCGATCTGGTTCGTGCGGTAGATCACATCGACAACATTGCTGCCGATACCCATGTGGCGCTTGACATGCGCGGACATGCGGCGTGCCCCCTATCGACGGAGACCATGTGCGGAGGTAGGAGCGCTCGGATCAGTCGTCCAACACTTGCCCAAGCTGTCCCACGGCGGTCTTGCCGCCCTGGTAATGTAGGTGGCGCTCGCCGACAATCGGTTGCGTGCTCGTGACTTCGACGGTGCCCTGGATGTCGCCCATCTCAGCGTCGCCGACCTGCCACCAGCGGGACGGAGGGATCACGTGGCTGAGTTGGCGAACGATACGTCCGTCAACGGTGCGCGTGCAGAACGACACATGGGCATCGGCGTTCCCCACATTGAGGAACCGGAACCATTCCCCTGCGCCTGCCACAAGTTCCGGGAAGAACAGACGCCTGCCCACCGTCTTGTCCTCGACACACGCGCCCGCGAAATCGAGCACCTGTGTTCCCAAGTGGCAGTGACGCTCACCGACGATGGGCTGGTTCGCAGAGACCTGCAGCGAGGTGGTGACCTTCACCTCTTCGACGGCAAGGTTCCATCCCACAAACGGGGAGAGCGTGTTCTCCTTCGACCAGATGGCGTTGCCGTTCTCATCTCGCGCAACCGCGACCACCTTTGCCGGCGCGTTGCCTACGTTGACGATCTGCACCCAGTCCTGCCAAACAGGATCGAGCTGAGCGAAATAAAGGACCGTTCCCGTCGGCATGGAGCGACCTCCAGAGGTCGAACAGGCAGCGCGACTCAAGAACGAAGCAAGGAACCGACACTTCGAGTCTAGCAACGACGCCCTCGGCCCGTCAACCCGACGTCCAGCGCTGCCACGCTGCTTGGCGGGCGATCTTGGCGAGGGGACCCACGAGGTCCTTTCGTCGGCGACGCGATCCGCTCGGCAGACGGGTCACGCGCGTGAAGAGCCGGGCCATGCGCCGCCTGACCAACACGCGCCCGTTGAGCGCCCACCCGCACGCCTGAAGCAGAATGCCCAGGTCCCGCCGACGAAGACGGAGCCATGCAGTCACGGCGGTGACGAACATGACGACCGTGAACAAGACGCCGAACGTCGCGCTGGCGGTGGCGAGGAGCCGTTGCACCGCGCCGGGCTCGGCGAGCTTGGTCGCCGTGTCGGTGATCAGCTTGAGCGCGGTGCCGAGCCCCGCAACGACGAATCCGGCTCCGATCATCAGGTCTCGGGCGGTGCCAGAGCCCTTGCCCGACGCGGGAGGCGGAGGCGTTGGCGAGGCGCTGTCGAGCGGCGGTGGCTGAGGAGCCGCTGGGAGCTCTGCGGTCTGTGACACCGCAGCGGCGCTCGGAGCCGTGCGAATCCCCGTCTGCACACGCGATTCAACGCTGGTCGTGGCGGTCGTGAGATGCGTCTCCGCCTCCTTCTGGACGCTTGCCGCCAGTTGCTCGGTTCTACCGGCGACGAGCGCGCGGGCGCGCCGGATAGGTTCCTTCATGGACTCCCACAGACTGACGGGACCCTCGACGACCTGCGTGATTTGAGCGTCCAACTCCCTGCCAGTCCGGTCGAAGAAGACGCCTCGACGACCGACGTAGAGGTTCGCCGTGGAGCCCCTTGTCACCGGTACGACGACCTCGCGGCTGTCGGGCGGCTGCGAGCCCGTGATCTGCAGGTACAGCAGAAACATGCCGCTGTTCTTGGCGAGAGCCGCGTGTACCGCCCGATTGCTGACGAGCACGGAGAACGCCATCTCCCGTCCGTCGATGACCAACGTACCGACCTCGAACATCGCGCGCGCATGGGGGGCGAACAGATCGGGGAAGCTGACGAAGTTATTGACGAACGTCGCGAGCCATCGATGGTAGAGCACGAGACGTTCGAGCTCGCGCACTTGGCGAAGCTCGTCGCCGACCTCGCGGTCGGCTAGGATCATCCGTCGCAGCTCCGCGTCGTGCGGTGACGCGAGCAGCTCGCGCAGCCGATCTACGCCCAAGCCTTCGACCGGCGTGCTCGGCTTGGACGCCGTCCACGCGCCATAGGGCGCGAGGCGCGACAACAGCGACCGCCAGGTGGGTTCGTCCAGCGTCTCCGGCGGCTCCCCCAGCGCGGGCAGGAGCGCGTTGTCGCGGAGCGCCGATAGCTCCGACCGGTAGCTTTCGTTGAACCCGTCGATCAGAGGCAGGACGCCGGAGGCGTCGGGCGCTGCCAACGGAGCGCGACGGAGGTGCGCCCGGATCGCCTCCGGGTCTGACACGTCCAGCGGGTCGGGCCCGTCCAGCGGCGGAGTGAGACGGTCCAGAGCGCGCGGGTCGAAGCGCACCAACGCGCACTGGGCGAAGAACTCCTCCGCCTTCGCTCGGATCGACGCGACCGCCGCAGCCGCAGCCGGCGTCGCATCGCCGAACGGCATCACCTGGTTCGGTCCGCTGTCGGCGGTTCCTTGGTCGTGCCACGCCAGAAAGGCGGTCGCCTCCTGGCGGAACCGGTCGAGCGTCGCATCGTCGACGCCTTGCGCGCCGGACACGTCCTCCGCCCCGCCGAGACAGGCGATCAGGTCTCGAGCCAATGCGGCAGCGTCCGGGTCAGCCACGAACGAGGGCGGAATGACGCCATCGCCGTTGAAGACGGCTTCGGACATGATGCGTCGGCGGTCGCGCACCTGATCGAGATGGATGTCCGCCTGGTCGGCGGATCCCAGGTTCGACAGAACACGCTTGGCTGATGCGAGGAGAGCCGCACCTGTCGCCGTATCTGTGCGGATAAGGTCGATAGGAACCGCAGGCGTTCGGTCGAGCCACGACGACGATGGATGCAGCGCGTCTGTGGTCCACTGGATCGCCGCGCGCACGTCATCGCTGACGATCCGACCGTTGCCGTCGGCGTCCAGGAACGCGAGGAATGCGGGGTCAGCTTCCAATCCCGTGACCGGGCAACTCGTTGCGACCCAGCGACCGTCGTCCAGAGCGACGACAGCCGCCAAATCCTCGGCGCGTTCGACGACGAGATGGTAGTGCCCGCCATAGTTCTGGAAGACCGGCGTTCGTGCCCGCGTCCGACGCGCCATGCGCCTGCCCTCTACCCGACCTACTCCTGAGACACCTGATCGACGGCGCGTCGCAACTCCGGCACAGACGCCGCCACCGCCGCCGCATCGATCTTCTCGGCGAGGTCGCGGTACCCGGCGGTCTTCACCATCGTTCGCAGGTTGTCGCGAACCTGCACGAGCGACCACGCGACGACATCCGGCACGACGGCGCGGTCGAGGCTGTGGTAGCCGTCGAAGCCGGTGGGGTCATAGTGGTAGTGCGGCGCCGTGTCGAAGCAGTCGAATCGGAGCAACTGGGTGTCCTTGCCATCGACATTGCCGAACACCCGAATCGCTGGACCACGGTCGCCGCCGAAGCGACGGTACTCAACGTCGAACCGAACGACTCCCACCTCGAGCGTGACATTGCCTGACATTGGCATCGCCTCCTTGGTCCGGGCCCCGCGTCGGGCAGATCGCTTCTGTCCGACGAGGAGGTCCCTCAGTCACCGGTAGCAGCTAGCTCTCGAACAGCTCCGCGATATCGACTTGGCGCTTCTCCTTGTCGCTCTTGATTCCTGCGAACACCATCGCGAGGGACTTGATGTTGTCTCGGCTGCTGCACTCCGGTTCGCGACCCTCACGGATGGCGCTCACGAACTCCTCCAAGAGAGCGTCCTGACCTCCGAGCGGGAGCTCGTCCAGAGGCAACTGTTCGCGCCCGTCCTTGGGTCCGGCGGGGTTGCCCGTCCAGAACAGTGCGTCGTCCTCCCATGTCAGCGAGCCCTTGGGCCCCTCGATCCGCCAGTCGCCGTTCCAGGACGTGCGCTTCCCGACGCTCGCGCCAAGCGAGTGGTGCGTCACGGTCAGACCGCCCTCGAACTCGAAGATCGCCGTGTGAGCGGCGTCCCCGGCGTGCCAGCCCCACGACACGTTCCACGTCTTGGCGAGCACGTTCACCGGCTCCCGGTCCAGGACGTACCGCAGCATGTCGAAGTGGTGGATCCCCATGTCGGTGATGAGCGGATAGGGCATCGTGACGTAGTGAGTGCCGGGAGCTTTCGCCCACGGCATGTAGAACCCTACGACCGCATGCTCCGGGCCCCCGACGACACCTTCCTTGAGAAGCCGGTGCGCAGTCCGAGGCGTTCTGCCGAACCGATAGTTCTGCGTGATGACGTGCGTCACGCCGGCGCGCTCGGCGGCAGCGACCATGCGATACGCTGCCTCGAACGTGTCACTGAGGGGCTTCTCGCCGATCACGTGGAGTCCAGCGTCGAATGCCTCCAGCGCTACGCGCTCATGCGCCGCCGGTGGCGTGACGTCGCACACGAAGTCCGCCTCGGCTGCCTTCAACGCGTTCGACAGCGAATCGTGAACCTCGTCGCGCGGAAGTCCCCACTCCGATATGACGCGCTCGCGCCGTTCCGGCGAAATCTCGACGTAGCCGACGAGCTCGACGTCTCGGTGGCGCCTGCAGGTGTCGTACCAGCTTCTGGCTCGTCCGCCGACGCCGACGATGATGCCTCGCATCGACCCATTCCTTCCGCAGTGACGTGATGAGCACACGACCCGCTACACTGGGTTACGTTGCGCCGTGTGGTGGCGCTCCCAGTTCAGGAGCCACTGCTTCAGCTCCACACTTCCCCCGTACCCGACCAGGCTGCCGTCCTTTCCGACGACGCGATGGCACGGGATGAACAACGGCACCGGATTGCGCGCGTTCGCGCTTCCGACGAACCGAGGACCCAGCTTGCCGTACCCGAGTCTCTTGGCGATGTCCGAGTAGGCGAGAGTCGAGCCCGCCGGGATCGCGGAGACCGCGTCGAGAACGCGTCGCGTCGCTGGCGCAACGTCTGGATCGGTAGCAACGCCACTCAACGCCGCCATGTCCCCACGGAAGTACGCCACGATGGCTTCAGCAGCGCGGCGAACCAACGCCGCAGACGACCCGGGACGTGTCGCGGGATGGGAGCGTTCCCAGCGAGCGCACTCTGCCTCGAACTCATCGCTCTTGGGCAGTCCGACGACGACGATGGCGTCGGACGACGCTGCGATTCGGACATCGCCGATCTGCGTGGATACCGTCTCGGTCTGGAGTTTCGGCACTAGGCACAGCCTTCGAGTAGCCGCTTGGACTTGTCGATTCCCACATCGGGGTCTTCGCCGCCCGCGTACCGGATGCCCAGCCACTCGGCGCCAGACGACCGCGTGAGCCTTCTGATGCAGTACCCGATGGGCGTCCGACGGTCTTCGCCGTACTCGTCGAAGTCGTACGTCGTCGCGTGGACGGCAGCGACCACAGGCGCGAGGTCCCTCAGCGCCGCCTCTCGAGACGATGGCGGAACCGCGCTGACATCGACAAGCGCTCGGACATCTGGATCCAGCGACCGAAGCAGATCGACGAAATCAGGCTCACATCCGGGAGCGACGCGTTGGTTCCCCAAGAGCATGCGGACTCCGGCGTCGCGCGCTTCCTCAGCACACGCGTGACAGGCGCGAGCCACAGCGACGGCGTCGTAGCCTTCTCCGCCGACTGATGGGATGACCGTCACATGGGCGCAGCCCAAACGACGCGCCGCTCGGATCCACGCCACCGCCGCTGACAAAGCGCCTTCACCGCCTTGGCTGAGGCTGAGGTCCGAGTCATCGATGAGCGTGTTCAGCCATACGCCCTCTGGCACAGCCGTAAGCGTGACTCCTGATCCGCCTGCGCCCGCTCTGCCGCTCATCAGCGATGTCGGAACCTCGATGGCTCCCAGCGCGAACCGTGACGCGGCGGCTCGCGCAAACTCCCCGACGTCGAGTACGTCGTCCGTCTGCGACGCCATCCGAGCCGTCGCTGCGGTCGCCACGAGCGACAGCCGGGGTGCCGCCCCCTCCATGCGCCGCGCTCCGAGGCGAGGGTCATCCGCACGGTACAGGTTCCCAGCGTCACGTCGCGGCATTGGGCTGTACCGGATCACCAATCCGCGCTGCGTCACCGCGCCCATGCTCTGCCGTGATCTCTTCGACCGCCGCAACTACGTCGCCCACATCGTCATCGGACATTCCGGGCCACATCGGCAGGCTGGCGACTCGTGAGAACGCCTTCTCCGCGTTGGGGAGGTCGCCCGGACCGACGTCGCATATGCGCTGGTAGTGGGTCATGAGGTGCAACGGCGTGTAGTGGACGAGCGCGCCGATGTTGCGGTCGTTCATCGCCGTCACGAACTCGTCCCGGTCGATGCCTAGCCGATCCAAGTGCAGGTGAACGACGAACAGATGCCACGCGTGAACGCCGTCTGCAGGCGTCGATGGCAGGTCCAGAGCCGGAGACGACCCGAGCGCATCGAAGTACCGCTGAGCGATCCGACTACGAATCTCCATCTGGCGGTCGAACTTGGTGAGTTGCGAAATCCCCAGCGCCGCCTGGATGTCCGTCATGTTGCACTTGAACCCCTGCTCGACGACATCGTAGGTCCACGGCTGTCGAGTCGTGCTCCGGGCCCAAGTGTCGCGACTGAGGCCATGGTAACGAAGCCGCCGGACGCGCGCCGCCAGGTCGGCGTCGTTCGTCGTCACCATGCCGCCTTCGCCGGTTGTGATGTTCTTCGTCGGGTAGAAGCTGTACGCGGTCGCGTCGCCGCACGAACCGATGCGTTGTTCGCCGACACGGGCTCCGATGGCGTGCGCCGCGTCGTCGATGAGCTTCAGCCCGTGTTCCCGACATATCGCCAAGAGGGCTCCCATGTCGCATGGCATCCCCGCGATGTGCACAGGCACGATGGCGCGGACGTCGGGGGTCAGTGCCTGTCGAACGGCGTCCGGGTCGAGGTTCAGCGTGTGCGGATCGACGTCGGCGAACCGTACCTGAGCGCCGGTGTGAAGGATCGCCTCGGACGTCGCCGTGAACGTGTACGGCGTCGTGATGACCACGTCGCCGGGACCGATCCCGGCTGCGAGCAAGGACAGGTGGATCGCAGCCGTGCACGAGCTCACCGCGATGCCGTGCTCCGCCCCGACGAGCTCGGCGAAGCGCCGCTCGAACTCGCCGACGCGCGCGCCCATGCCGATCCACGGCGTCCGCAGCACCTCGACGACGGCGGCGATGTCGTCCTCGTCGATCCAGGGCTGGTAGAGCGGGAGCTTCGTCGCGCGAGTGTTCCGCATGGCGTCGGTCTCCTACGACCTCGCCATTGTCGCACAACGAGGTACGAACCGGCAACGGTCTTGAGGTGCGCCGTGACGGTCAGACAGCGGTTCCTGGAGGGACGAGCACCTTGAGCGCCGCCGGGAGGGTTCGGACGTCCATCGGCGTGGGTTGGACGTGGTCGCCGTCAAGCATCTTCCGAAGGGGCTCTTGGCTCTCGACGCGCACGGTGGATGACCGGTAGACGTGGAACGCCGGATGCGTCACATGCTCGCCACTGTAGACTTTGGGGAAGGTTCGTACGAGTTCGATCCGGCTGATCTCCGAGACGACGACCACGTCAAGCTTGCCGTCCGTCAACGACGCCTGCGGAGCCATCCACTGACCCCCGCCGCAGTAGGGCGTGTTCTGCGCCATGACGAAGACGGCGGAGTGCTCGACCACGTCATCGTCCAGGTAGATGCGCATCGGCACGGGGCGCAGGCGCATGAGCGCGCGAAACACGCCGGCGAAATAGGCGGGGGAACCGTGAATCCAGTGGAACCGGTTCGCCTCGTAGGCTACTTCGGCGGCGAACCCGACGCCGCATACGCCCGTGAACAGTCCATCAGAATCCGATCCGAGGTCGATGGCGAGTTCGGCACCCCCAACGACGACGGTGACGGCGTCCGGGAGCTTCGACGGGATGCCGAGCGAGCGCGCCAAGTCGTTGCCGGTTCCCGCAGGGAGGACGCCCAGCCGAGAACCCGATCCGTGCAGCCCGGCGGCGACCTCGCGCGCCGTGCCATCCCCGCCGAACGCCACGACCGTCCGAATGCCCGACTCCGCCGCGCGTCGCGCGAGCGTGGTGGCATGTCCCGGCGCTTCGGTCCGCAGAACGGTCACCTGGGCCCCGGCGCACTCGAGCTCGGCGCAAGCGGTTTGGACCTCGTGCGAGCTCCGTCCCTTGCCGGCTGCTGGGTTGTAGATGAGGTGGAGATCGGGGCTCATAGGGCGCTTGACGTGTCCCGACGCCAAGCGTCGACCGACTTGGCGACCTGGATGACTGGCGCGGTCCAAATCCGCCCGCGATGTCGTCTCAGGAAGCCGCACAACTCGCGGAACTCGGACTCCCCGACGAGCAGGTGCCCTTCCCCGACGCCGTGAAACGTGAGGATGACCCAACGACCCTCACCAGCGGCTCGCTCTGCGTGTCCGACGAGTTCAGGACCCGACATGCGCTCGCAAGGGAACGACCAGAGCGATGCGAGATCGGCGAGGCGGGGATGGTTCGCGGCTTCGCCCTTCGCGCGCGCCGCCAGGAAGTGACGCGCGATGACCGGGACGTAGCTCTGACGATTGGCTCCCTCGCCGACGAAGTCCTGGTAGCAGGGGTAGCAGAACGAGAAGTCCGATTGTTCCGGCACGCCTTCGCGCAGGCGACGCGAACACTCGAGCACGTCGGCTTCGATGTCGGCGAGCGTCAGGTCCTCCAGCCCTTTGGCGTCGGCGTTCCATCCGAAGTTCCGCGAGCACACGTGCCGGATCGTGTGGTTGCCGATCTCATGCCCCGACGCGTGAGCCTCGCGCCACGGCTTGAGCCACTCCACGTAGTCGTCTGCGCGGGGATTCACGTAGAACGTCCCCTGCAAGCCGTGCTGGTCGAGAACCGGGATGACGGTGCGAAGCTGCGATGGGTGCCCGTCGTCGAACGTGAGAGAGACGGCTCCGGAACACCCGTTGCGCCATGGACTCGATGGAGACATGGAGGTACCTCAGGATGCGTGTGGATGCGCGCGCGAGGTCAGGCGGCTATTATGGAGGACGTCAAGCGCGACGGCAACGGCGGAGCCGAAGAACAGAAAGAGCGCAGCATGTCAGCCGCTTCGCTAACAGGAATCCACTTCCTGCTCACCTACCGCTGCTCCGCTGCTTGCGACCACTGCTTCGTCTGGGGCAGTCCCGAACAGAGCGGCGTTATGTCGGCAGACGACATCGACGCCTATCTGATCGGCGCATCCGACCTGGGCACGATCACGTCCGCCGCCATCGAGGGCGGCGAGCCCTTCGTCTACTACGACGAGCTCCTTGCCGCCGTCGAAGTCTGCCATCGACACGGGCTCCCCGTCGATGTGCTCTCCAACTGCTTCTGGGCGAGATCCGAGCAGGACGCGGAAAACGCGCTCGTCCCGCTCGTTCGCGCCGGGCTGACGAAGCTGCTGACGAGCACAGACGTCTTCCACACGGTCTATGTCCCCTCTGAGCGTGTCGATACGGCGATTGCTGTTGCCGAGCGGCTCGGCATCGGGACGGGCAAGATGGTGTCGCGGATCGAGTCCGTCATGTTCAGAGGCAGAGCGGCGCACGCGTTGGCGCCGAAGGATACACGCGAAGGGGTCGCGTGGCAGGAGTGCCCAACCTGCCCGAAGGAAGCCCTCGCATCACCTCGGCGGGTTCACCTGGACCGGCACGGGAACCTTCACGCCTGCCAAGGCATATCCATCGGGAACGCCGCTTCGCAGTCCATCGCGGACGTGGCGCGCGCCTACGACCCCGAGGCGCATCCCATCGTCGGAGCGCTTCTCCGGGGCGGGCCCACGCAACTCGCTCGCATGGCGATGGAAGACGGCTTCTCACCTGAGGAACGCTACGTCGACGCCTGCCATCTCTGCTACGAGTCGCGCCGAGCGCTCCGCCCACGCCATCCGCGCGAACTGGGACCAGACGAGATGTACGGCATCGCGCCGCCGCAGCCCGTCTAGCCTACCGGCACATCGACGACGCCCACGACCTCTGCGTCTACGCCGAACGGCAGATGCGCTGCCGTGGCACCGTCCGAGCCGATGGCGAGAGACCTGCCGATGCAGTCGTGCCCCTGCCACGGTCCGGCGTCCATGGTTCCCACGTTGCTGACGCCAACGACGGCCACGCCGCGTTCCGATGCCAGCGTGCGATACGCTCCCAGCCACAGCCCGCCGTACGGGGTCGCCTCGTTGTCGAACCCCGGAGGAACCGCCCAGGCGCACGGCGAGAGGATCAGGCGCGCGCCCATGCGCGACAGCGCGCGAGCGATGTCGAGCGACTCGGGGAAGTTGTCGGCGCAGATGGGGATTCCCACGCACCCAAACGGCGTGTCGGCGACCGCGAGCGACCTGCCGGGCGAGTAGAGGTCCAGTCCGATGCCGAGCTCGTTGATCTTCCGATGCGTCAACAGCAGTTCGCCCGTTGGAGAGAGGAGAATCGAGGCGTTGTGCAGCCGGTCTCCGGCACGCTCGACGAGCCCAGCGACGATGTAGGTTCCCGACCTACGCGCGGCATCGGCGATGGCGTCCGAGTGACGACCAGGGATTGATTGTGCGAGTTCGCGCGCCGCCGGATGGGTCCACCCGATATCGAGGCATTCGGGCAGCAGCGCCACGTCGCAGCCGTCGCGGGCGGCACTGGCGACCGCGTCTGCTGCGCGAGACAGGTTCTCCTCGGGGCGTCCGCCCTCGACTCGTATCTGGCACATGCCGATCCGCACGTTGGGCATCGGGTCAACCCTCGCTCATCCGACGATGGGGATAGGCTCCGACCCACAGCCGTACGATGGCTCCGTCGGCGTCGCGCTCGAAGCGGGCGAGCTCGCCGTCATCGCTGCTGCCGCGAATGCGGAACCGGTCGGGCCCGTCGGGGTCGAGACGCGGCGCTCCTGCGAGCGGCGCAGCGGCGGATCCCAGCAGCACGAGCTCGCCATCCCGATGCGCGACGTAGCGCTCGCCGAAGCCCTTCCACGCGTAGATGCCTTCGTACTGGGCTCCTTCGGGCACATCGTACCGCTGTGGCGTCTTGGGCTGACGTTGGCGGACCCGGGCGAGCACCGGCGACAGAATCTCCAGCGCGCGGTTGCACGCTCCCGACGTGTTGTAGGTCGTGTTCGCAAAGACGGCGACGCCCAGACGCTGATCCGGCAGAATCCCTAGCTGGGTTCGGTAGCCGTCCACGGAGCCGCCGTGACCGATGGTCCGAGCGCCGCTCAAGTCGCCGATCGCCCACGCGATGCCGTGTCCGTTTCGAGTGCCCGGGTGGAGGAACAGCGGGTTCCACATCTCTCGAATCGTGCTTCCGGCGAGAGGTTGCCCGTCGCCAGCGGGCCCGTCACGGTATTGCATCATCACGAACCGGCTCAGGTCGTCCACGTTCGAGTAGATGCCACCCCCGGCTGCGAGGGCTCCGAGCCACCACTGGTCGACGGGTTCGGGCGGCTCGCCGCCGGAGCCGGGGTAATAGCCCGTCGCCAGCGTCTCTTGGACACGCGCCGTCAGGTCGTAGCTGCTGCGCGACATGGCGAGCGGTCCGAACAGGTGCTTGGCGACGTACTCCCCCAATGCCATGCCCGACAGCCGCTCAACGACCATGCCCAGCACACCGAAGCCAAGGTTCGAGTAATGGAGCTGAGTCATCGGCGGGTAGAGCAGCGGATGCCCGTCGAGCGCCGCGAGGGCGCTCTCCGTCGAAGGCGCGTTGTGGCTGAGCCAGTGATCGCCGTCCGGTTCCCTCTGGAGACCCGAAGTGTGTGAGATGAGGTGTCGCAAGCGGACCGGTGGGCAATCATCACCGACCCCTCGGAGCCGGAACTCGGGAACATGGGTCGCGGCGAGATCGTCGAGGTTCAGCTTGCCGGCATCGCGCAGGTGCATGATCGCCGAAGCAGTGAACAGCTTGGTGATCGACGCGATCCGGTAGACCGAGTCCGACGTCGCGGGAGCCTGCGAGGCGAGATCACGCAAGCCGAAGCCGCCGCTCCACGCGATCTCCTGGTCGATGACAACCGTCGCCGAGACGCCGACCGTCTCGCCCGCATCGACATCTGCCTGCAAGCCAGCCTTCACGAGGTCGATGGCAGCCGCGACCTCGGGATGGGCTGCTATCGTCGCAGCCATGGCGGGACTCCTCTACTTCTCGATGACGATCGAGTCGCGGAGGTTCCCGTCGATATCGTAGGCGCGGTAGACGAGTCGGTCGCCGCTGATCTGGATGTCCAGAACCTGGTAGGTCGACACGTTCGTCATGCCGAACTCCGTGTAGTCGCGCGGGTCCTGGCTGTACATCTTCGTGCCGGACACCGACACATGTAGACGGTGCCCTCCTTGGTCGACTCGACGCGCTTCCCGTCCTTCATCGGGTAGGTTCGCAGGTAGGCGTGGTCGTGACCCTGGAGCGCCATGTCCACGTGGTACTTGTCGAACAGCGCCCCCCAGACCTCGCGGATCGACTTGTTGTCGCGATTGGGAGCCGATGAGTACGCCGGGTGGTGGTACGTGACGAACTTCCACGTCGCCTTCGACGAGGCGAGCTGCTCCTCCAGCCACGCCGCCTGCGATTCCGCCGAACGATTCGAGTCCAGCACGACGAACAGCGCGTTGCTGTACTCGAACGAGTAGGCGTGCTCCGGCTCCATGTCGGCTGGACCGTTGCCGCGGACCGCGAGCAGGTCGAGGTAGAGCTTCGGAGCCCCGCCCTGGTACTCGTGGTTGCCGATGGCTGGAACGAGCTGGCGGCGGTCGTAGACGCCCTTCGCGTTGTGGAAGAGGTCGTCCCAGTCGTCGCGCTCGGCTCCGCGATTCACGATGTCCCCAGCCATGACGTAGAATGCGGCGTCGGGACGGTCGCGATAGGCGCCGTGGATCAGGCTGCCCCAGCGGTCCAGCCCGTTCTGGGCGTCGCCCATGTAGATGAACGAGAACGGCTCCGTTCCCGCTGGCGCTGTCGTGAACTCCTCCAACTCGCCCCAGCCGTCGTCCGAGCCGTCGCCGACGGCGTAGACGTAGGTGGTCCCGGGCTCCAGGTGATACAGGAACGCCGTGTGCCGGTGCACGACCGGGTCATTGGCGATGTCCGGCGTCTCCAGCCGCTTCGTCTCCGCCTTGGCGATCATCGGCTTGCGGGGGTCGAACCGGTTGCGGTCGGACTTCCGCTGGTACAGCACGGCTCCGGTCGGCACTTCGGTTGACGTCCGCCACTGGATCGCCTGGGTGGTCTGAGGGTTCCCCGCCCACGTGAGAACCACTTGATCGGGCTTCTTCGACGACGGATGGCGCGTCAGGCGGAACAGATTGGTCAGTCGGGCGTCGTCGCGCCTACCGCGAGTACCTCGGAGGAGCACTTGACCATCGAGTTCCGCAGGAACCGCTTCGAGCGTCTCCGATCGGTCCGTGTAGGGCGCTTCGCCGACCTTGAGCACGCCGACCGTGTGCGTCCCGGGGTAGATGTCGGTGAGCTGAACCGAGGCTCCTGCCTTCTGAGGCGCGACCGCGATGAAGTAGTGCTCGCCGCCTCCCGACAGCGAGTTGACTCCAAGACCGACCCAGCCCACCTCGAACGGCTTCGCCCAGACCTCGAACGTGCGGCTGGCGACCGTCGCCTCCGCGTCTCGCCGGGAGAACCCGCGCAGCGGCAACCAGAACGGAGCATCCCCGGACGCTTTGTCGCGGAGGACGAACACCGTGATCGCTATGTTCGCCGTGAACGAGATATGCTCCGTGCCGAGCGTCTCCTTCTCCGCGTCAGTCAGGAACTGCTCGACGCGCGCCACGGTCAGCGAGGCGAGAGCCGTCGGGGTCAGGTCGCGACGCATCCGCTCGACCACCGATGCGACCGTGTCGTGCACGGACGCGTGGTCGCCGACATGGGCTCGCGCGGCAAGCGGCGCGGCGATCAGGAGGGCGAGGGCGGCGAGGACATGGCGTCGGCGGCGCGGGGAATGGGGCATTCGGTGTTCTCCTTGACCGTGGCTCTTGAGAGCGGGCTCCGGCGGGCTAGCGAGGCGTGCGCTCGTCGCCGAACCGCAGGTACCCGAAGCGAGACGCGTTGTGGAAGTTCGGGATGAGGGTTTGCGACCAGGACGACAGTTCTGGCGCGCCGGGCTCCGATCGGTCGATCCGGTAGAGGTTCATCCGCCATTCGTCGCCGACTTTGGGCGGCGCATGAGGAGCCGTGTAGAACTCATCGAGCGGCAGAGCCATCTCGACCGACCAACCGGTGGAGGTCGTTGCGACGGCATGGCGGATGCGCTCCATGTTCCAGTCACGCAGCACTTGTGTCCGACGACCGTTGTTCAGAATCATTGCGTCGAACAAGGTATTCAGAGGGTTCACTTCCAGTTCCGCGTAGGTATGGAGCTCGCCGGATGGCGACAGGAACACCTCGACGACCTCTTCCTCCCACAGGTTGGCATCGCGCCGGATCATCGTCGCGTTGGGTTCGGTGTCAGCATCCACGCAGTCGAACGCGACGTAGAGGTATTCGTCGTCCCACGTCAGCCCTGCCGTTGTCGGTTGCCTGGGAGTCTCGCCGGTCGCCGCGAGGCGCAGCTCAGCGCGCTCCGCCAGGAGCCACGCCGGATCGTCCAGCCTTCCGTCGATCGTGGGCGGAGCCGTTCCCGCCGGGAGCTTGGGACACACCAGAACCGGCAGCTCCGAGGTGGCGGCGGATCCGGCGACCGCTGCCGCGAGCAGGATGTCACAGAGCATGCCGTCCTCCTAGACGGTATCGGGCGGGACACCTCAGACCTTGGGAACGCCAGTCGTATCGCACATGAGCCGACAAGTCAAGTGTCAGGTGGCAGTCCGGCGCATATAATCGTGTCGGGAATCGACCGTGGACGTGTTGGTGACTGGAGCCGGAACGTGCTTTGGGATGACCCGATTCGCACGGAGTTGGCGGAACGCCGCGCTGCAGATCTCGAGCGCCGGTTGCGGTGGGTCGAGTCGTCGCCTGAGCCTCGCGTCCGCATGGACGGGCGAGAGATGCTTGTCCTCGGCTCCAACAACTACCTCGGGCTGGCGACCCACCCCCACGTTGTCGCTGCTGCCGAGGCAGCCACGCGCCGGTATGGCTCCGGTTCCGGCGGATCGCGTCTGACGACGGGGAACCTGGCCCTCTACTCCGACCTGGAGATGGACCTGGCGCGAATCAAGGGAACCGACGCCGCTGTCGTGTTCTCCAGTGGCTACGCGGCAAATACAGGCACGATCCCGGCTCTCGTCGGCGAAGGGGACCTGATCCTCTCGGACGCGCTGAACCATGCTTCGCTAATCGATGGATGCAGGCTGTCTCGCGCCGAGAAGCGGGTCTACGCACATGGCGACCCCGACCACATCGCGTTCTCGCTCCGAGACCGCAACGCGTTCCGCCGAGTGCTGATCGTGACCGACGGTGTGTTCAGCATGGACGGCGACATCGTGCCACTCGACGCGGTCTGCGCGCTCGCCGAGGAGTTCAGCGCGGGTGTGCTCCTGGACGATGCGCACGGGCTGGGAACGGTCGGTCCGGCGGGCTTTGGCACAGCAGAGCGCTTCGGGTTGACTGACCACCCGGCGTTGCTCCAGATGGGGACGCTCAGCAAGGCTCTGGGAGCGCTCGGCGGCTATGTGGCGAGCTCGCATGCCGTCGTCGAGCTCCTCAGGCAGAAAGCTCGGTCGCTCGTGTTCTCGACCGGACTGCCTCCGGCGGCGCTCGCCGCCGCCCGGGAGTCGCTTACGATTCTGCAGTCGTCGCCAGAGCTCGTGTCGCAGCTTCGGAGCAATTCGTCCTATCTGCGCTCAGAACTCAGGCGCCACGGCTTCCGCGTTCCGTCCGGTGAAACGCCCATCGTTCCGCTGCTCATCGGACCTGCGCGCGACGCGGTTCGCCTGGCAGAGGCATGCGAGCGGCGGGGGCTACTCGCGTCGGCGATCCGTCCTCCGACCGTGCCCGAAGGCACAAGCCGCCTGCGCCTCTCCGTGATGGCAACGCACACGGCGGAGGACCTGGCGAAGGCGGTCGAAACACTCGTCGCGTCGGCGCGTGAAACCGGCGTGTTCTAGGAGCCCTGCCGTTGGCGATGCGCGGTGTGTTCATCACGGGTACGGACACAGGAGTCGGCAAGACCGTCGTTGCCGGAGGGCTGGCTGCCGTCCTGCGGCGTCGAGGCGTTTCCGTGGGTGTGATGAAGCCCTTCGCGACCGGGTGCGAATGGGAGGACGGCGAACTCGTATCGGAGGATGCCAGGTTCCTGCGAGCGTGCGCAGGTATCGACGACCCCTTGACTGCCATCAACCCGGTTCGCCTGAGGGAACTTCTGGCTCCTGCCGTCGCTGCAGAGCGCAGTGGCATGATCATCGACCTGGATATCGTCCGGGAGGCGTTCGAAGGGCTCTGCCGCCGGTATGCGTTCGTCGTCGTCGAGGGGGCGGGAGGCATCGCGGTTCCCGTAACAGACGATGCGCTCGTCGCAGACCTGCGAGCGATCTTCCCACTGCCGATGTGGGTCGTCGCTCGTCGCTGTTTGGGCACCATCAACCACACGGTGATGACCGTCGAGTTTGCGCGCACACGCGGCTGGGACGTTGCCGGTATCGTGCTCAACGGCTCGGACGGCGACGAGGACGGAATCGCCGAGCGGACGAACCCCGATGTCGTCGCGCGTCTGACGAACGTGCCCGTCCTGGGTTCGCTGGCGCATGTGCCGACTATCGACGTTGGGCGCGGACGATTCGCGGGCTTGGCGGACGCGTTCGGGGCGCAGATCGACTTCGAACCGGTGCTGCGCCTGGAGCCTGGCGTCTGACGCGCATCGCGCGTGTTGCGGCACAGCCTGCGCATTCGTACAGTACCGTCAACCGATCCCGACGCAGGAGGATTCGATGCCCACGTCCGAGATACTGACGACCGTCGTTGGCAGCTATCCGACGCCAGACTGGCTGAAGGCGTACCCTTCCAGACCCCACCTTCGCGATGCGACGATGGTGGTCGTGCGGACGCAGGAACTGGCAGGTATCGATGTCGTCGCTGACGGCGAGCTCTACCGCTTCGATGTGAACCATCCCGAGACGAACGGGATGGTCGACTACTTTGTGCGCCGGATGAGCGGCATCGAGACGTCCGTCACGGCGCGGGACACTGTGGAGTTCTCCCGCGACGAGGGATTGCGCTACCGGCGCGAGCCCGCCGGTGTGGTCGCCGCCGACATCGGCTCCGGCACGCTCGACCTCGCAAAGGACTTCGAGTCGTTCCGCCATCTGACTGACCGGCGCACCAAGTTCACGCTAACGGGCCCGCACATGCTTTCGAAGGTTCTCATGGATCGACACTACGGGAACCGCGCCGATGTCGCCATGGCGATCGCCGACGTGCTTCACGAGCAGACGAAGACGATCGATGCCGACGTCATCCAGGTCGACGAAGCGAACATCGCGGGTCATCCCGAAGATTCGGAATGGGCTTCGCGGGCGATCAACCGCGTTCTCGACGGCATTCCGGGCGAGAAGGCGGTGCACCTGTGCTTCGGCAACTACGGCGGTCAGACGGTGCAGCAGGGGCTCTACGCATCCCTCGCCCCCTTCATGGACGCTCTGCGAGCCGACCATCTCGTGCTGGAGTTCTCGCGTCGCGGCTATGCTGAGCTGGACGTGCTGCGCGATCTTCGCGCCGACATCGGCATCGGGCTGGGCGTCGTGGACATCAAGGACAACGAGATCGAGTCGCCCGACGACATAGCGCGAACCATCGAGAGGGCGGAGAGGGCGTTGGGGCCCGGGAGAGTCCGATACGTCCACCCGGACTGCGGGTTCTGGATGCTTCAGCGGAGCGTCGCAGACGGGAAGATGCGAGCGCTCGCCCAGGGTCGCGACAGGTACCTGGGCGGACGTGGATAGCTCCAGCAATGGAGGCAGTGCCTTGTGAGCATCGAACGCATCGCGCTCAGCGACGTTGCCGAGCTCCGGCTGTTCTATCTGAAGCAGATGCGCGACGTGCCGTTCTGCTACGGAGTCACCGAGTCCGAGTTCGTGGCGCGCACGCGTGTCAGCGAGAAGGAGGAGCCCTTCGCAGACCTACGCGATGAGACGATCCTCGTCTCGCGCGACCGAAGCGGCATCGACGCCTACTCGCACTTCGCCGTCCGGGAGCCCGAATGCAGCGGCGAGCCGACCGGCGTCATTCGGTTCTTAACACACCAGCCCGGCGCACGCGCAGCAGGCGAACGCGTGCTCGCCGGTACGGAGGATGTGCTTCGAAGCCTCGGCGTCCGAAGCGTCACGGCGTTCCCGCACACGACGAGCTACCGGTTCTACCACCTTGGGTTCGGACTGCTGTCGGATCGCCTGGCGCACGTACTTGGCTTGGCTCAGTTGCGGGGGTATACCATCAACAACGGCGAGGTGTTCTTCGAATGGTCTGACGCCGCCGCGCCGGATGTCGCGGCGCCGGAGTCCGGCGTAGAGACCGTCGTCGCGTTCGAAGACGGTCGCGGAGCGTTGCCGGACATCCACGTGCATGCCGTGAAGGACGGCGTTGAGATCGGCGAGTGCTGGTCGGCGTCGGTGGGCAAGTTCTCGGACGACGAGTCCGTCCACGCGACCTTCTTCACGGAGTGGCTGGGCGTCGCCGAGGACTACCGAGGTCGAGGGTGGGGAGCCTATCTCCTCGCGCGAACCGTGCGGGAGATGAGGCAGGTCGGCTACCGCGACGCGCTCATCAGCACGAACGTGCGGAACCACCGCGCCATCGTGTTCTATTCGAACTTCGGGTACCGAGCCGTTGACACGTGCTACGCGTTCGAGAAGTCTCTGTCCTGACGGCATCGCCCTCGACAGGACGGGGCGCGCGCACTCCGTCCTGTCTGCGGAGCCGGGTCAAGCCCGCGCTGGTAGGGATGCCTCCATCGCGCTGACCATCGGGAACAGGATGTTGTTCTCTTTGTGGATGTGCATGTGCAGATCGCGCTCAAGCGCGGCGAGTCCGTCGAGCGCCGCCCGATAGGTGTTGCACGCGTCCTCCGGTGGCGAGTAGTCGGACGTCAGTTCGCGCAACTTGACGAGAGCGCCGCCAGCGTTGTCGTGTTCGATCTCCATGACGCCCATCGGGTTGTTGACGCTGCCACAGTGGAACCGAGGGCGCACCTGAGCCGACGTGAGCTCCTCGACCATGGGGAAGAGGATCTGTTCTTCCTTCATCATGTGCGAGCGGAGCTCCTCCTGTAGAGCGGCATACACGTCGGCGACGGTGCGAAGCTCCGGGTGGTTGTCGCCGTGCACGCGCGCGATCTTGCGTGTCAGCCCCTCCAGTCGCGGGAGCTCGGCAACCAGATACGCGTGGTGCGTTTCGACGATGTTCCCTACGAGGTCCAGAGCGGACCTCTGCGACCAGTCGATGTCATCGGGACCCGTCGAGGCATCGGCGTCCGTGATTGCCGCCAGCACCTGATCGACTTCGATGCCCGCCTGCTCGCACGCAGCCGACAGCGAGGTCTTTCCGCCGCAGCAGTAGTCGATGCCAAACTCCTCGAACACGCGAGACCTGCCTGGACGCTCCGTCACGAACGCGCCAACAGTGGCGTTGGGATCCAACATGGGCATCGGGAACTCCTCGAAGTGCGAGACGCGAATCCTTGCCTATGATCTTAGCATGGGATAAAGTGGAGTTCAAGAGCGATTTATCTGTTATAGAAAGCCTACCATGCTCTCTTACACTATCGAGTACGCGCTACGCGCTGCGATATGCCTTGCCCAGAGCGAGCAAGGCATGACCACGGCTCGGATCGCCGAGATCGCCAAGGTCCCGGCGGACTATCTCGCCAAGGTGATGCAGATGCTCCGCAAGGCGAAACTCGTACACGCACAACGAGGACTTGGCGGGGGCTACCGCCTGCGCCGTGAGCCGTCCGCCATTACGCTGCTGGAGGTCGTCAACGCGGTCGATCCGATTGAGCGGATCCACACGTGCCCACTGGAGCTCGAGTCCCACGGCGTGGCTCTGTGTCCCCTGCACCGACGGCTCGATGACGCGATCGCACAGTTCGAGCGAGCATTTTCCGAGACGACGCTGGCGGACATACTGGAGACACCGACATCCAGCCCGCCGATGTGCGACCTCTATGTGCTCCCCGGCTCCGGTGGTGCCAGGTAGGCGGCCGCCAGCCGCCGCTCGACGCGCCATACGGCGAGGCCGAAATCGGTGAGCCGATACACCCCGTTGTCCCGCGTCATGATGCGGTGGCGTCCACCGGAGACGAGGAACCGCCGCGTCGTCGAGTAGTCCCAGCACACGGACCCGATGCGTCGCGTGATCTCGAGCTCGCCCCAACTGTCCACTTCGGGGAGCGCGCGCACGGCTGCCTCGACCGAGATGTTGTGGGCAGGTCGGCCAGCCGGTTGCGCTTCCGCGCCGTCGAGGCGCTTCCTCCGGCGGTCCTCACGCTCAGCCTGCCGTCGCTTCCGTTCCTCGATCTCCGGCGGCAGATGGCCTCGAGCGACGCTTGCCATGGCTCGGGTCATCTTCGCCGCCTCGCGCACTGCGGAATCGGCGTGGCCAGCCCACGGGACGTCCAGCGGCGCATCGTTCGGCAACTGCACCCTCCGGAGCGACATGACGGCTGCCGTGCGCACCGTCGCATCGTCGTCGGCCGCCGATGCGAGCAAGACATGGGCGTTCTCGTACGCATACGATCCGAGCGCGTGGAGCGCGGCGGCCCGAACCGATGCGGGAGCATCCTGCGCCAGCCGCCGGAGCCGATCTTGATGGACGGGCTCGGCGTACAGGCCGATCGCCCGGATCGCCGCTTCGACGGTCTCAGGGTCCGTATCCTCCAGCAGAGCCCCGAGTGCGTCGAGCGTGTTCGCGAGCTGGTCGCCGTCTGTGTTCCGAGGCGCGACGGCGGCGTAGTGCGCGATGCCGCGCTTGCGAAGCGCCAGGTCGGCCGGTTCGCATTCGACGCCAACGCCTGCCCGCGACCGTCCCGTCGCCACCGCGCCGATGACTTCCAGCGCCACGCGACGGACCTCCGGGTCGAAGGCGATCAGGTCCTTGACGAACTCGTCGCATGCCTTCGCGCCGTGACGGCAGAGGGCGAACAGGAGCGCGCGCCGCTCGCGCTTCAGGTCGTCGGGAACGGCTTCACGCGCTCGCGCGACGAGCATTGGGTACGCGGTATCCAGACAGAGCAGAGCCTCGGTCACGAGATTGCGCGTACATGGGTCGGACGCCGATTCGGCGATGGCGAGCAGCGTTTCCGCGACGAGCTCACTCGCACCGTCCGAAGCGAGGGCGCGGTCGAGGATCCAGTACGTCTGCGGCGCTGCGACCGTGAATGCCCCCCCTCCGTCTCTTGCCACCGAAGCCCAGCGCGCCAGCACCCGGGCGGCGTTGGCGCGAGCCGATGCGTCGGTGCCCAGAACCGCGTCCACGACCGCGTCGTACGCTGGTTTCCCAAGCCTCGGTAGTAGGGCTCCCAGTTGATCGAGCGTCTCCGGGCGACCCGGCTCGGCGACCAGCCGACGCAGGCGCTCCGGCGAGTGCTCGAGCACGACGGACAACCGCGTTGCCGCCTGCGGGTCCTCCCGAAACATGTCCAGCAGCAGCGCGATCTCAGCATCGATGTCGGCGGCGAAGTCCGGTTCCGATGTCATGTCCGATCCTCTCAGCGTTCCGCCCCGTTCCATGGTCGTCCTGATCGACAGGCGCGCGCGGTGGAGCCGGCTCATCACCGTTCCGATGGGCAGACCCAGAAAGCTCGCGATGCCGCGATAGGACATCCCCTCGCCGTAGTGCAGGCTGACGACCAACCGGTGGTCTGGCGACAGTTGCGAGTACGCGTCCGCCAGCGCAGGAGCCGTGTCGTGCGCGTCGCGTGACACGGGCACGTCGCAGGGGCACGGCACGTGTCGTCGCTGCCTCCGCAGCCACATTCGACACACGTTCCGCGCGATGGTTCTCAGCCACGACGGAAACCTGTCTGCTTCGCGCAGTTGTTCCAGCTTCAGGTACGCCTCGACGAAGGCGTCGTGCGCCAGGTCCTCAGCCTCTTCCGGGCTGCCCACGATGGACAGGCAAAGCATCACGACCTCGTGGCGGTGCTCCGCCACAAGCTCGCCGAAGCGCTGCTTGAGTGTGGAACCATCCATCCAGCGCGCCTTTCCGTGGCTCGACAAACCCATCATCGCGCTATCCAGGATGCGGAACGACCGGGCTTATTCCACCAAAGCGCACGCCAAAGAGCACGAATGTGATGGGCGAGAACGGGGGCTAGGAGGCGATGCCGGTCGTGGAGGCTTCGCGCTCGATGATCTCCCACGCCTTCTGCAGGTAGAAGCGGTAGTTGGCGAGCGGCGTGCCGTTGGGAATGCGATGGTCGAGAGCGAGAACGCATCCGCCGGAGCGTACGAGCGGTGGAATCTTGTATTCGAGTTCTGCGACGATCTCGCCCTGAGTCCGGCGGATGATGTGCTTGTCGATGCCGCCGTAGAACGCGAGCCGGTTGCCGAAGCGTTCTCGTACCTGAACGACATCCATTCCCGCGCCGGCTTCGAAGGGGTGCATGACGTTGACACCCGCATCGAGGAACGCCGGGATGACGGCGTTCATGTCTCCGTCTGAGTCTTGGTCGAACAGCCGGGCTCCGCGATCGCTCAACAGGTCCCAGATGCGCCGGTAGTACGGCGCGATGAACTCGCGGATCTGAGCGGGACCGGCGAGAGGTCCGCTCTTGCCCGCCATGTCCTCGTGAACGCTCAGTTGGTCGATTCGGACCGCCGAACTGACGTGCTCGAGCACGCGAAACGCCGTGTCGCCGATGGTCGCGAGGATGTCGTGGATGAGCTCGGGGTTCTCGTGAAACGCGATGCAAACCCCCTCCTCGCCCATGAGCTGCCGGGGTTCGTCGAAGCCACCCGGGATGCCGACGGTAACGACGCGACCGGCTTCGTAGTGTCGCCTCGCGATCTCTTCCCATCCGTCTCCGAAGCGCGCTTCGGAGAACTCGTAGTGGTGCTTGATGCGCCGCCAATCGTCCATCGTCGAGACCGGGTGATCCATCGGCAGAGCGAGGGTCGCGACGTTCTTGTGCAGCTTCATGCGCCTGCCCATGCGGTCGCGAGTGATCCGGTAGTCGTCGGTCTCCTCGAGGATCACTTCCCGGTCGCCGCCGATCCATCCGGTGTTGACCGGTACGCCGCCGTGGCTGGTGCAACGGTACCGGAACGCGGAAAAGTCCAACTCATCGGGCGTCGCGCCCTGTTCGAGCCATTCCTCCTTCAGACCAATGATGGGTCCGAAGATCTCGGTGAACAGAGGGCGTACGTTCGCCTGGAAGGTCATGTGGTCGAGGTATTCCTCGCGCCCGACGGTCGGCGTCTTGCGGATGGCGAGGTCCTCGTGCTTCGTCCAGCGGAGATGAGACTTCATCCCTGGGACTCCTCGTCGCTCGAGAGCGTGAAGAGCGCGGAGACGAAGTCGCTCGGAACGAAGTCGCGCAGGTCCTCGATGCTTTCGCCGATCCCGATCAGCTTCACCGGGATATCGAGCTCGTGCTTCACGGCGATCACGATGCCGCCCTTCGCCGTGCTGTCGAGCTTCGTCAAGGCGATCCCCGAGACCGGCACGATCTCGCGGAACTTCTGCGCCTGGCTCACCGCGTTCTGTCCCGTCGTCGCGTCGAGAACCAACAGCACTTCGTGCGGAGCGTCCGGCACTTCCCGCGAAGCGACGCGGCTGATCTTCGCCAACTCCTGCATCAGATTCGTCTTCGTGTGGAGCCGACCCGCCGTGTCGACGATCAGCACGTCCGTTCCGCGCGAACGCGACGCGGCGATCGCGTCGAAGACGACGGCGGCGGCGTCAGACCCCTCCGCCTGCTTGATGATCTCGACGCAGGCTCGCTGGCACCACACCTCGAGCTGATCGATGGCTGCCGCTCGGAACGTGTCTGCGGCGGCGACCAGCACGCGCTTGCCCTCGCTCCGGTACCGCGAAGCCAGCTTGCCGATTGTGGTCGTCTTGCCGACTCCGTTCACGCCGACCACGAGCATGACAAAGGGCTTCGCCGTGGTCGTGTCGATTGTCGCTGCTTGGTCACCGAGGACTCTCAGGACTTCGTCCCTCAGGACGCCGTGCAGATCGCCGGCGTCGCTCAGTCCCTTGGCTTTCACCGTCTCGCGGACGCGTTCGATGAGCTCCATCGTCGTGTTGACGCCGACGTCCGCGCGGATGAGCAGTTCCTCGATCTCGTCGATCAAGTCATCGTCGATGCGGCGTCCCATACGGAGCAGACCGGCGAGCTGGTCGGTGAGGTTCGCCCGCGTCTTGGATAAGCCTTCGCGGAGCCGCTGGAAGAAGCCCGTCTTCTTCGGCGCGGGCTCGGCTGGCGTCTCGGCAGGAATGGGGCTCGGGCTCGCTGGTCGTGCTTCGGTCGTTGGCGTGGCGGGCTTGTCGCCCTTGCGGAACAGGTTGCGGAACATGCGTCAGGGTCCCATCCGGCGAGAGAGCAGCAACGCATCTCGCCAATGATAGAACCTAGGCGTCGATGCCGCCAACCAGTTTGCCGTAGAGGTCCGCGTGGCGCGCTCGGGCTGCGCGGTAGCGCTCGGACGCCCAAGGACGGGGCTCGTAGCAACGCCCGAGCCGTGCAGGGACCGCGCTCAAGTCGGGGATGTCGCCGAGAGCGTGCAGGGCGAAGACGGCAGCCCCCCGCGCGGACGCCTCAAGCTCCTCGCTCTCATACAAGGGAACCTCCAGAACGTCCGACATGATCTGCATCCACGCCGCCGACTTCGTGACTCCGCCTCCCGCGACGATGCGATCGGTGTTCGGAGAGACCGGGCGAAGGCGCTCCAGGATGAGCCCGATGCGCAGGGCGACCGTCTCCAAGCCCGCGCGCAGGATATCCAGACTCGACGTGTTGCCGCGTAGCCCGACGATTGCCGCCGTGGCGTCTCCCCGCCACCCGACGCTGCGCTCGCCCATGAGGAACGGCAGCATCGTCAGCCCGTGGCTGTCGGGCTCCATAGTCGCCAATGCCGCTTCCAGTTTGTCGCCGGGCTCGAGCCTCAGTCGGTCGCACAGCCAGGCGAACAGGCTTCCGGCATTCGTGATCGCGCCCCCGATGAAGGGACGGTCGTCGTTTGTCAGGTAGCACCACAGCCCTTCGGGAGCGTGACGCGGCAGCGAGCGGTCGAGCACTCGCAGAGCCCCGCTGGTTCCCAGGTTCAGCGCGTACGTGGACGCGTCGAAGCCTCCGCTGCCGACGTTGCTACAGGAGCCGTCGCCGCTTGCGGGGAACCACGGCAGCAGCCCTGCGGGTCCCAGGGCTTGGTGGTACGGGCCCGACGCACCTTCGAAGCGGGTGTCATGTGGAACCAACTCGGGAATCGATTCGGCGGCGATGCCCAGGAAGTCGAGGAGGTCGCGGTTCCAGTCTCCGGTGTCGGCTCTGAGGAGCCCCAAAGACGACGCCAACGACCGGCTACTGCCTTCGCTGCCGAAGAGCCGGTAGAGCACGAAGTCGCCGATGTTCATCCAGCGTCGCGTCCGCCGGACGGCGCCCGGGTCGTGCTTCTTGAGCCAGAGGTACTTCGGTGGAGCGTAAGACGTGTGCGGAGGGCAACCGCTTTCACGGTGGAACCGATCCGCTCCGTACTCGCGCGCAAGGAATGTCACTTCGGCGGTGCTACGGGTGTCCGACCACATGATAACGGGCGTGGTCGGTTCACCCTGGGCATCGACTCCGAGCCAAGAATGCATGAAAATGGAAATGCCGACGCCTCGGAGCGACGCAGCTCGGTCACCAAGTCGAGCGTACGACTCCGAAGCACAGGCGACCACGCCTTCGACGACCTCGAGGGCGTCGAGGGTCGCTCCGCCGTCCTGAGTCGCGCGGACCGCATGGCTCCGGGTCGCTGTCGTGTCGGCGAAGGCGTTGCCGCTGGCGTCGAAAGGGATCGCGCGCGTCGATGACGAACCGATGTCGATTGCCAGGACGACCGGCTCGGACAGGTGGTGCTCGGACATGGTGCGGTTCCTCGGTGACGCGATCAGCTACGCGCGGCATTCTACCGCTGGCTCGTGCTTCGGGCTAGCCGATTGAGCGTCAGGTATTCAGCGAGCTTTGGGAGGCTAACGAATGGTCTACGTCGTCGGGCATCGGGGAGCGGCGGGCGTTCTGCCGGAGAACACGGTACCGGGGTTCGAGTACGCCATTCGGCTCGGGTGCACCTACACGGAATGCGATGTCCACCTTACCCGTGACGACCGGCTGGTTGTCATGCACGACGCGACTGTCAACCGCACGACGAACGGTTCCGGCGCGATCCGCGACTTGACGTTTGACGAGATCCGCGCGCTCGACGCGGGCGACGGGAACCAGGTTCCGACGCTCGACGAGGTGCTCGCCGTGACACAGGGCAGGATTCGGCTCCTGTGCGAGCTCAAGGGTGAGGGCGTCGAGGATGCGGCGGTCGAGTGCGTCCGGACGCGGGAGATGGAGGGAGAGGTCGTGTTCACGTCCTTTGCCCTCGACCGGGTCGAGCGTGTCCGGCAGATGTCCGATGACCTGCGGATCGGCGCGATCATCTCGAACCCATCGGATTCCGACATCGCGCGGGCGGTTGACATCGGCGCGAGTGCGGTCGGCGTGCAATACAAGAACGTCCGTCTCGGGATCGTCGAACGGGCGCTATCCGCCGGGCTGGAGATCCGCGCATGGAACCCGGACACGCTGCGCGAGCAGAAGGCGATGATCGGGCTGGGTGTGAGCGGCATCAGCACGAACCGACCCGACATCCTGCTGGCATATCTGCGGGCGCTCTGAGCCGCTGCCCGTCGATCCCGTTGCCGGACACGCATCCGCGCGGCACAATGGCGTCACTTCAGGGACCCATCGTCACGAAAGGGCGGCACTGTGGCATACCTGTTGGGCATCGACGTCGGCACGACCGGGGCTAAGACGATCCTCGTCTCCGAAGACGGCGACTTGGTGGCGAGTGCGCTGGAGGAGTATCCCCTCTCCACACCCCGACCCAAGTGGGCGGAACAGGACCCGAACCACTGGTACGAGGCGACCGTCAAGACCATCCGGCGGGTCATCCACGACTCCGGCGCCAAGCCGTCCGACATCCGCGGGCTGAGCTTCTCGGGACAGATGCACGGACTGGTGTTGCTCGACAGCAATCACACGCCGTTGCGTCCTGCCATCCTCTGGTGTGACGTCCGCACGACGGAGCAATGCCGCGAGATCACGGACACTGTCGGCAGAGAAACGCTCTTGTCGGAGACGTGTAACCCGGCTCTCGAAGGATTCACGGCTCCCAAGGTGCTGTGGATGCGTCGGCATGAACCCCGCGTGTTCGAGCAGGTGAAGCGCATCCTGCTGCCAAAGGACTACGTGCGGCTCCGACTGACGGGCGAGCTCGCGATGGAGGTGTCCGACGCCGCCGGAACGCTTCTGTTCAACGTCCGCGAACGTCGGTGGTCGGACCGGGTTCTGTCCGCTCTGGGGATTCCATCGGACTGGATGCCGCCGATCTGCGAGTCCGTGGATGTCGCCGGGCGCATCACGGCGGACGCTGCCGAAAAGACCGGCCTCGCCAAGGGAACCCCCGTGATGGCTGGCGGCGCGGACAACGCGTGCAGCGCGGTGGGCAATGGCATCGTCCGGGAGGGACGGGTCAGCGCCAGCCTCGGCACATCCGGCGTCGTCTTGGCGCACACGGACGAAGTGCTGGTCGATCCGAACCTGCGGGCGCACACCTTCTGCCACGCCGTCCCGAACCGATGGTACACGATGGGCGTGATGCTCTCGGCGGGCGGCGCGTTCCGCTGGTTCCGCGATGCGCTTGCAGTCGCCGAGAAAGAGCACGCGCTCGCAGTCGGAGCCGATCCTTACGACGTGTTGACCCAAGCGGTGGCAGACGCTCCGGTCGGGAGCGAGGGTCTCGTCTTTCTGCCCTACCTGACCGGCGAGCGGACGCCGCACGCCGACGCCAACGCCAAGGGCGTCTACTTCGGGCTGACGCTGCGGCACGCGAAGCCTGAGATCATCCGCGCGACGATGGAGGGCATCACGTTCGGCATGCGCGATTCGCTGGAGATCATCCGAGCGCAGGGGCTGGCGGTCACGGAGATCACCGCGACCGGCGGCGGAGCGCGCAGCGCGGTCTGGCGACAAATGCAGGCGGATATCTACAACGCTCCCGTCGTGACGATCAACATCGCCGAGGGCCCGGCGTTCGGCGCTGCGATCCTCGCAGGCGTGGGCGCGGGAGTCTATGAGTCCTGCGAAGCGGCGGCGGACGCACTCGTCCGCAAGCAGACCGAGACGACCCCTGTCGCCGAAAACGTCCGGCGGTACGAGGACTACTACGGCGTCTATCGAGCCCTGTATCCGGCGCTCAAGCCCTCGTTCGACGTCGTGTCGCGGCTCGTCGAGCAGCACCATGAAGGCGCGGCGACGTGACGCGCGGAGTGCGGCTCGTCGGCATCGACATCGACGGGACGCTCCTTGATCCGTCGGGGCGCATCACCGATGCGACACACCGAGCCCTGGACCGCGCGCACCGACTGGGCATTGAGATCGCCATTGTGTCGGGCAGGCGCTTCGAGTCCGCGATGGCGGTCGCGGGCGACCTTTACGTGCCAGCCCTGTACGGGCTCCACAACGGAGCCGCTCTGCGTCGCCGCGACGGTTCTTACCTCTACGCGCGCCGCGTGTCTGAAGACATCATCCACGCCGCCGGACGGCTCGCCGACGAGCTCGACGCCTATCCGCTCGCCTTCCAAGACGACTCCGGAGATCCGTTCACGCGCATCTTCTGCATGGCTCCTGAGCGCGCGGATGAGAGTCTGGCGCCCTACTTCCGCGATTACGTTCAGCGGAACGCCGCCTACGTCACCCTTGTCGATGACCTGACCGGATTCTCCGGCAACGCGCTGGAGGTCATGCTCACGGCTCCGAAGGCGCGTACGGGCGAGCTCGCTGGCGCGGTTGCCGAACGGCTCGGTTCGCGCGTGAGCGTCATTCCGGCACACGGCGGGCGCATCGGGTATATCGGGATCGCCCATCACGACGTGACGAAGGCTCTGCCGCTCCAGCAGATCGCAGCCGAGCGCGGGCTGACAGCCGACGAGATTATGGCGGTCGGAGACAATCTGAACGATCTTGACATGCTCCGGTACGCCGGCCATGGCGTCCTGATGGGGAACGCGGCTCCTGAGCTCCATCGTCTGGGGTTTCGCATCACCGGCGGAAACGACGAAGACGGGCTGGCGGCTGCCCTCAACGACCTCGCATGAGGTTCTACGCCTTCACGACGATCGGTCTCGAGGAGCTGACGAGCCGAGAGATCGCTCGTCGCCTCGACAGCGCTACCTCGTCGCCGACGTCGCGGGGTATCGTCCACTTCGAGTACGGCGGCGACGCTGCCCGGCTCCTCCGTCTCAGGACGACGGAGGACGTCTTCGCGCTGGTCGGTTCCGGGACCATCTCACGAGAGCGCGATGGGCTGCGACAAGCGGAAGCCCTCGTCATGCGACGCGACCGATTCGACGCAGCGGTTGCGGTTCTGCGCGGACTGCGCCGGTCGCGCGCCCACCGGATCACCTACCGTGTCGTCTGCCAGCGCGTCCACGACGCTCACGCGTACCGTCGCGTCGATCTCCAGACGCGGATCGGCGCTGCCATCGGGTCGAGGTTCCCTCGCTGGCGCGAAGTCGAAGACGATGCCCACATCGAGGTCTGGGCGCGGCAGGATGGGGACGAGCTCCTGTGCGGCGTCCGGCTATCCGACCGGACCATGCGGCATCGCTCCTACAAGTCGGCGCATGTGGAAGCGTCGCTGCGCCCCGTCGTAGCTCGGTGCATGGTCCACTTGTCTGAACCGAGCCCGGACGACGTGTTCCTCGATCCGATGTGCGGAGCAGGGACGATCCTCATCGAGCGTGGGGATGACGCCCGATACCGCCTGCTGATCGGCGGCGATCACGCAGCCTCTGCTGTTGCCGCGACGCGAGCCAACGTTGGTCCACGGTTCCAGCCCATCGGGCTGCATCAATGGGACGCCGGAGCTCTGCCGCTCGGGTCGGGTTCCGTCTCGGCGCTCGTGACGAACCTGCCGTTCGGCATCAAAGTCGGGTCGGAGGAGTCGAACGCCGCGCTCTATCCGGCGTTCCTGCGCGAAGCCGCTCGGGTCCTGGCTCCAGAGGGCAGAATGATACTGCTGACAAGCCGAAGCCGGCTCTTAGAGCGCGCGCTGGAAGGGACGTCGGTCTGGAAGTTGCGCCGTCGCTGGCAGATCGAACTGCTGGGACGGCGTGCCGCGATCTACGAGGTGCGGCACGCCATCTGATGGGCTGTGTGTTCCGGGACGGCTATCGCTTCAGGTCAGCCCAGGCGGAGGCAAGCCTACCGGCTGGCGAGACAGCGAGACCCAAGTCCTCGATGGCGATGTTGTCGATGAAGATGTTGCTCTCGGCGTAGAGCTGGAACCCGATCTTGCCCTTCGAGTAGGTCGTGTCCTTGCCCTTGAGGACATCCTTGCCGTCGAGCGCGAACTTGAACTCGCCAGCGTTGACCTCGAGTCGCCAGTGCATCTTGGCGCCTTGGGAGTAGGCTTCTCCCTTGTTGATGTCCATCGGCTTGTCGTAGAAGGGCAGCTTCGAGCCTGTGCCGGGTCCGAGCCGCTTCTCCAACTTGCGCCACGGACCCTTCTCGCCGTTGGGCGGATTGCTGGCGTCCAGCATCATGAACATGCGGTAGTGTTCCTCCGGGCTCTTGTACGCCCAGACGATGCCGACACCGTCGTTGTCCTGTGCGACGACGTCCGCGTCCAGCGTGAAGCTGACGAACTCCGCCGCGTTGTAGATGAAGAACGTGCCGATCGCGACCGTGTCTGTCGCGTCTCCCCAGATGTTGGAGGTCTGGTTCAGCGCCTTGCCGTCGATGGGCCCGGCTGCGATGACCCAGTTGGAGGGGCCCTTGTCTCCCAGGTCCTTTTCGTCGACCGCAGACCAGGCGTCGAGCTTGCCGTCTTCCCAGTTGATCTTGATCGGAGCGGCGGATGCCGTGAGCGTCGCCGCCGCGAGCACCGCCGTCAGTGCTATTGCCGCAGTCTTCATCGTCTCCCTCTGACCGTTGTGCGTCGGTAGCTCTCAGAATGCTGTGCGTTGCATGTGCCAGGGAGGATACCTCTGCGAGTGCACCGGGAGCAACGCGAAGTCCTGACTCACGAGGCTCAACGCCCCAACACGGCGCGCTGCCCCTCTGCCATCGCCCTCTCCGCGGACAGAGACAGGTTGATCGCCTCGAATGCCGTGAGCGCGTCCGCCCGAGCTCGCGCGGTCTCGCCGTTTCGGATCTCTCGGAGCCACTGGGCGTAAAGCGAGTCCGACCCATCGGTGTCCGAGTGAACACCCTTTGACCCGTCGCGCCGAGAGCTGACCCAGCCATCGCCTCCCGGATGCAGCGTGCCGTCGGACATCACGTAGCGCACTTCCTGCTTCGCGCTGTCGATCTCGATGCCGCCCGCCCACGTCCACTGCGCGATACCGCCTCCGACCATTCCCGCCGTCACGACGTTAACGAACCGGTCGTAGCGACCGTCCGGCTGCAGTCCTTCGTAGATGCACGACGCATCGACCCACGCGGCGGGCCCGAATGGGTCTACCACGGGATACACGTGGTAGATGAAGAAATGCGCGGGCGGACCTGACACCGGCAGATTGAACAGTACTTCGGGTCGGGAACCTCGTCCGGGAGTCAACCGAACGAACGAAGACAGAAGAAGAGAACCGAGAGCCCGCGATTCGCGTCGAAGAGCGCGATGCATGCCCGACACGGTCTCGGAGTGGGTCAATCGCAGGATCGACTCGCCGTCGGTGCTCTGGCGCACGATCTCGCGCCCTTCCTCGATAGACCGCGCAAGGGGGTACTCGCTGAGGACGTGCTTGCCGGCTCCGAGCGCTCCGAGGATGATCTCGCCGTGAGAGGCGTTGTGCGTACACACGACGACGGCGTCGATGCGTCCATCGGCGATGGCGTCCTCCCACTGGGGGGCGTACCGCGCTTCGTGCTGGTGGGCAAGAGCCTCGCCCGTCTCGCGGTTGCGCGACGCCACCAGGGCGATTGTGACATCGCTCTCCTGGGCGAGCTCCCTGGCATGGTGGTTCGCCATGCCGCCCGAACCGATGATCGCAATGCTCAGCTTCGACACCACGACTCCTTGGCGCAAGCGTTTACTGGCTCTTGGGCATCTCGGCGACAAGCAGGCGCGCCCATATCTCAAGCTTCTTCGCGATGGGCGAGGGCTTCCTTTTGGCTGGGTCGAACCACGAGGGCCAACTGTCGACACCGGGCGACTTCGTCACATTGCGGATGCCTTCGCCATTGGTGGTTATCACGAAGATGTCGCCATCGTCCTCGCGGTCGCTCACGAAGGCGATCCACTTGCCGTCCGGAGACCAGGTTCCCAGCGAGTCCGTCGACGGGTGGTTCGTCAGGTTGCGGGGCTTCGTCCCGTCGGCATTCATTGCCCAGACTTCGTCGTTCCCTGACCGGTCCGATGTGAACAGAAGCTGTTTGCCGTCGGGCGACCATCGCGGCGTGACATCGACGGCTGGATCGCGGGAAACGTTCTCCACGTTCGCGCCGTCACGATCCATGACCATAATTTCGTACCGGCCGAAGCGGTTCGACGCGAACGCGATGTAGCGACCGTCCGGCGACCAACATGGCTGGATGTCGGCAGCGCCCTCGAACGTCAATCGACGGACCGAGGTTCCTTCGGCGTCGGTGACGTAGATCTCGTAGTTGCCGTGGCGATCCGAAACGAACGCGATATCGGCTCCGTTAGGCGACCAGGCCGCCCAGATGTCCGCCGAGGGGTGGTTCGTGAGGTTGCGCAAGTCCTCGCCGTCGGGACCCATGGTGTAGAGCTCGTCGTTGCCCGACCGTTTGGAGGTGAACGCGATTGCCGTTCCCTTGGGCGACCAGAACGGCGCGAGATCGCTCCCGACCAGATTCGTCAGGTTGCGCGGATTCCGTCCCAGCGTGTCCACCGTGTAGATTTCGCGATCACCATCGCGGGTGGATGTGAAGACGATCGTCTGACGATCTGGAGCGCGAGCCCCAAGCGTCGCCAGGCAGGCAGCGCCAAGCAGGACGGCGGTTCGAGCGCTTGCGAGTTTCATCTGTTGACCTCCTGTCCGGTGACGCAATCGGAGATGGCTGCGGACCTAATCAGTAGTGCGCCCTACCCGCACGGACTGCCGGGTGATATGATTGTCGCGCCCCAGTACCTGGCGCTGACGACTCTCCGGACCTCACCATGTCTGATGACTCGACACAGACGCTCGAATCGGGTGCGTCCGCTCAGCCGTTCCGGGCTGGATACGCCAGCCTGCTCGGCAGGCCGAACGTCGGGAAGTCCACGCTGCTCAACGCCCTGGTCGGCAGCAAGCTCGCTGCCGTTACGAGCAAGCCGCAGACGACGCGGAACCGGATCTCGGGGATCCTGACGACATCGCGCGCGCAGTTCGTGTTTCTCGACACGCCAGGTGTGGTGGAGCCACGATACCGCCTCCAGCAGCGCATGGTCAAGATGGCGTTCGATGCCGCGCGCGACGCAGACCTCGTCCTCTATGTCATCGACGCCAGCACCGCGCCCCACCGCGCAGACGATGTGATTCTCCAGCAGCTCCCTGGGCACCGAGGACCCGTGTTGCTCGTCCTGAATAAGATCGATCGCATCGCCAAGCCGCTGCTGCTACCGATCCTCGACGAGTACGGGAAGCGAGACCTCTTCGCCGAGATGGTGCCCGTGGCTGCCCGGCGTGGCGAGGGTCTGAACCGACTCCTCGACTGCATGGAGAAGTACCTTCCTGAGAGCCCCATGCTCTTTCCACCTGACCAGATGAGCGAGCTCCCGGAGAGATTCTTCGTCGCGGAGACGATCCGCGAGAAGGTGTTTCTGCGCACGCGCCAGGAGGTCCCGTACGCCTCGTCCGTCGTGATCGAGGAGTTCGTGGCAGAGGAAGGCGCGAACCGCATCTACATCCGCGCATCAATCTACGTGGAGCGTGCGAATCAGAAGATGATCGTCGTCGGTCGGGGAGGCGAGATGCTCAAGTCCATCGGGCAGTCGGCGCGAGAAGACATTGAGCAGTTCCTCGGCACGAAGGTCTTCCTCGATCTGTGGGTCGGTGTTCGTGAAGGCTGGCGCGAGAAAGACGCGATGCTGCGCGAGTTCGGGTACGAATGACCCACAGGTGCACACCCGCAGCCCATCTGCTGAGCATTGTCACCGCCTTTGCGACGGCGCTCCTGCTGACGCCAGCGCGTGACAGCCACGCCGCGTCCAACGCGCCGCTGATCCGCATTATCCGAGCAGGCAGCTCCCAGACGGAACGCTTCGCGCGGGAGTGGTCGCGAGTCTTGGAGGCAGCCCGCCTTCCAAGGGACGTGGTGACAGCGGGCGACGTGCGCGTCGGGAGTCTCGACGGCGTGCGCGTCGCGGTGCTCGCCCACACGCCGGACCTTCCGCCTGCAGCCGGGCGCGAGCTGGTTCGCTTCGTCAGAGCCGGCGGGAAAGTCATCGTCTGCTATTCGCTGCCGAGCACGTTGGCGGGGCTGCTTGGCATCGAGGGCTCGACATGGCGGCAGGAACGCGAGCCCGGTGAGTATTCGGCGATCCGGTTTGAGCGCTCGTTCGCGGGTTCGCCGGAACGGGTGCTGCAGGGCTCGTGGAACGTCAACGTGCCGAGAGCGACGAGCGCACAGGCGATTGGCTACTGGGAACGCGCATCGGGCGAGGACACCGGGCTCCCCGCAGTGACGGTCAATGCGAACGGAGCGTTCATCGGTCACGTGCTGCTGCCGGGAGATCGCGACGCCAAGGTGCAGTTCGTTCGCGCGCTGCTATGTCGTCTGCTGCCCGGCTTGTCGAAGACATGGGTTGAGCCCGCTTTCGACGAGCTCCCGCCCGCGATGCCTTCGGCAGTCGGCGTCAACGATCAGCCGTACGGATCGGAGAGCTCGAACCTCGCGGCTGCGGCGAAGCGAGCACTGGACGCTGGGAGCCCGGGCGACGCACTTGCCCTCGCCTCCCAAGCGCGACGCGCATCGCTCTCGGTGTACTATGCGTCGGTTCCGCCAAAGCCCGATGAGTTCCGGGCGGTCTGGTGCCATTCGGCGTTCGGCGTGCCGGGGCTGACGTGGGACGAAGCCCTTCGTCGCTTGTCGGACCAGGGGTTCAACGCGGTGCTGCCCAACATGCTGTGGGGAGGGCTCGCCTACTACCCGAGCGACATCCTGCCGGTTGCTGCGGAGGTCTCCGAGCGAGGCGACCAGATCCAAGAATGCCTGGACGCCGCTCGCCGCCATGGGATCGCCGTGCACGTGTGGAAAGTCAACTGGGGCCTCTCCACTGCTCCCGACAGCTTCGTCGCTCGCATGCGGGCTGAGAAGAGGCTGCAGCGACACCGCGATGGATCCGAACGGCTGTGGCTCTGCCCGTCGGATCCACGGAACCTGGAGCTCGAGACGGAGTCGATGGTCGAAGTCGTACGACGATACCCGGTGGACGGAATCCATTTCGACTACATTCGGTACCCGGACTCGGATTCGTGCTTCTGCGACGGGTGCCTTGAGCGGTTCCAGCGAGCCACGGGCAAGCTCGTCCGCAAGTGGCCCGCCGATGCCACGACGGGAAGCCTCGCCGCTGCGTTCGCCGATTGGCGACGAAACCAGATCACCGCCCTGGTGCGGGCCGTCAACCAGCGCGTTCGCGAAGCGCGACCCGGGGTTCAGGTGTCGGCTGCTGTCTTCGCGGACTACCCAACGTGTCGCGATACCGTCGGGCAGGATTGGGCGGCATGGATTCAGGAAGGCTATCTCGACTTCGTGTGCCCGATGGACTACACGGACAACGACGCGCGGTTTCGCCGGCTCGTGGAGGCGCAGTTGGGGACGGTCGGCGGGAGGGTGCCGCTGTACCCGGGCATCGGGGCTTCAGCGCCAGGACTGACCTCCGAACAGGTCGTGCGTCAGGTCGTGACGTTGCGCGAGCTCGGGGCGCAGGGCTTCGTCCTCTTCAACTACGACGCGGACGTGCTGTCCAACCATCTGCCGGCGCTGCGCCTCGGAGCGACGTCCGACTCGTCGAGTGCGGCTGATACGACCCGCACCGACCGTTGACAGCGATGTGCCCCAAGTGCTAGATTAGTGTCGAAGACGTTCGGCAGGAGTGCCGACGCATTTTTTGGACCCTATAGCGAGACTGAGTCGCAACATCATACCAGGTCATCTGGTGCGAGGCACTACCGGAACATGACTCTCTCTCAACTCAAGCCCGGGGAATCGGCAACCATCGTCCGAGTGGGCGGAGAGCCCTCGGTCAGAACGCGGCTCATGGAGATGGGACTCCTTCGCGGCGAGCCCGTCAAGCTGCTGAAGTACGCGCCGTTCGGCGACCCGATCGAACTGCTGGTTAGTGGATACCACCTTTCGCTGCGCAAGCACGAAGC
The DNA here is from genome assembly GCA_016866785.1 of Candidatus Poribacteria bacterium. Taxonomy (NCBI): domain Bacteria; phylum Candidatus Poribacteria; species Candidatus Poribacteria bacterium. The sequence goes on along the minus strand of VGLH01000002.1, from coordinate 63,783 downwards.
CTCTTACATCGACGTCGAGCGCGAAGGCTTCCGCGTAGCGCAGTAGCTTCCGAGGAACGATCCGATGAGGCAGGCCGCTGCGGGCGCAGTCGCCGCCGCGTCTTCCAAGCACGTTATCGCGCTTGCTGGCAACCCGAACTCCGGTAAGACCACGCTCTTCAACGCGCTGACTGGGCTGCGCCAGAAGGTGGGCAACTACCCTGGCGTCACCGTCGAGCGCAAGATGGGTATCCTCCAGCTCGGAACTGCCCTCCACGACGTCCTCGACCTTCCGGGGACATACAGCCTCACCGTCCGTTCGCCCGAGGAACGCATCGCGCGGACCGTTATCCTGGGCGAAGCGAAAGACACGCCGCGAACGACCGTCGTTGTCGTCGTCGTCGATGCCAGCAACCTCGACCGCAACCTATATCTTGCCGGACAGGTGCTCGACCTGGGGGCGCCGACGATCATCGCGCTGAACATGATCGACGTGGCGGAGCGTTCAGGCGTTGTCATCGACGCCCCGGAGTTGTCTCGCAGGCTCGGCGTTCCCGTCGTGCCGATGTGCGCCAGCAGAGGAATCGGAATCGACGGTCTCCTGTCGCTTCTGGCGTCCGGCGATCCCCCGGTTCCGCCCGAAAGGCGATGGAGACTCTCCGAAGGGGCGGAACGCGCTATCGCCGAGGTCGCCGCTCTCCTCCGGTCGGATCGAGGATACACGACGGCACAGGCCGACGCCGAAGCCATTCGGTGTCTAGGCGCTGTGTCCGTCGGGGAGGTCTGGGGACGTCCGACGTCGGAAGCGTTACGCAGCGCCATAGAGACGGGACGCTCCACGCTGACTGCCGAGGGGTTCGACCCGGAAGCCTTCGAGGCGGAAGCCAGATATCGCTGGATTCGGGGGATCACCCGGGATTGCGTGCAACGCCGTGACGCGACCCGACCCAGCCGCAGCGACCGCGCCGATGCGATCCTGACCCATCGAGTCGCCGGCCCGTTGACGTTTCTCATCCTGATGGGTCTGGTCTTTCAGGCGATCTTCGCATGGGCTGCCGTTCCGATGGATTGGATCGACCGAGGAATGACCGCCCTCGCAGCGGCGTTGTCGTCTCGCATGGGTCCCGGGCCCTTCCGAGACCTGCTCGTGGATGGCGTCGTCGCCGGAGTCGGTTCCGTGGTCATCTTCCTGCCCCAGATTCTGTTTCTGTTTCTTTTCATCGGGTTGCTGGAAGACACCGGCTACATGGCGCGCGCCGCGTTCATGATGGACCGGCTGATGCGGCGCGTGGGCTTGCACGGCAAGGCGTTCATCCCCCTCCTGAGCTCGTTCGCGTGCGCCGTGCCGGGCATCATGGCGACTCGGACCATCGAGAACCGGAAGGACCGGTTCGTCACGATCCTCGTCGCGCCGCTAATGACCTGCAGCGCTCGCCTGCCTGTCTATACGCTCATCATCGCGACTTTCATCGCGGGGTCTGCGATGACGAAGGCGTTGGTCTTGGGAACCCTCTACGCGGCTGGCGTCGTCATCGCCATCGGTGTCGCGCTGCTTCTGAAGAAGACGCTTTTCCGCAGCGAAACACCGGCGCTGATTCTGGAACTGCCTCCCTATCGACTGCCGAACATCCGGTCGGTTCTGCTGAACATGTGGGACCGCGCGCGGATGTTCCTTCAACGGGCTGGAACCGTGATCCTGAGCGTGTCTGTGATCATGTGGTTCCTGGCATCCTATCCCAAGTCGCCGGTCATCGCGGGCGAGTACGCGTCGCGTCGCGATCTGATCGCCGCCGAACAAGCGTTCGACGTAGACGAGCAACTCGCGTCGCTGGAAGCGGAAGAGGCGTCCGCCATGCTGCGCGTCAGCTTCGCAGGTAGACTGGGAAGCCTGATGGAACCGGTCATCTCGCCGCTGGGCTTCGACTGGAGGATCGGCATCGGCATCTTGTCGTCGTTTGCCGCCAGAGAGGTGTTCGTCAGCACGCTCGGAACGATCTACAGCGTCGGCGATGTGACCGAGGACACTTCGCCGCTGGCAGATCGTCTCCGGTCTGCCACCTGGCAGTTGGGTCCGCACGCCGGGAATCCCGTGTTCACGTTGCCGGTGGTCGTGTCGCTGCTGGTGTTCTATGTGATCGCGCTGCAGTGCATGTCTACCGTGGCGACGATCTGGCGTGAGACGGGCTCGTGGCGCTGGCCCGTGTTCGCGTGGAGCTATATGGCTGTCCTTGCCTATGCTGCAGCGTTCATCGCGAAGGCGGTGACGACGGCGCTGGTCTAGGCGGTCGAGAGGAGGCGGCTCATGTGGCAGGAAGCCGCTGCGTTCGCCACGGTGAGCGCGGCTGTGGTGGCGCTCATTGCCCAGGGGGTTCGAAGCCGGAAGGGCTCCCATATGCCGTGCGCCGGATGCGGGCAGGCGACGCGCCAACCCGCGCTTCCGTCCTTTGTCCCAGTGGAATCGATTGGGCCCATGGCATCTGAGAGCCACCGGACACGGAGCGACAAGGGCTCGACGGCGACTGTGGAGCGATGACCCGGGGCTCGGTTTTCAGCCGAGTCGGCGAGAGGAGAGTCCGACGATGAACGCCGATGTGATCCGCAAGCTGCCCAGCACGCCTCGCGTGGAGTCGCTGCGTCGCCGCGTCCGCGACGCCATGGAGCAGCCTCCCGCCGAGTTCCGCTGCCCACCTCGCATCGACGAGGCGCACATGTCGGAGCCATTGGCGGTCCGAAAGGCGCTCGCGATTTGCGCCAAGCTGGAGGCGATGCCGACCGATCTGTGGGACGATCAGCTCATCGCCGGATCGATGACGCTCGAGAACCCACGCATCCACGCCGAACGCGGGTTCCCAGACTACGTGACTCCCGAGGAGAAGGCTGCGGCATCCAGCCGGGGACTGAGCATCCATTCGGTCTTTGGTCACATCGTCCCGGACTACCCTCGCCTGCTCGGCAGGGGGCTCCGCGCCATCGCCGAAGACGCCCGGCGCCAAGCGACGTCGGCACGGACCCAAGACGAACTCGCCTTTCTTCGGTCGGTGGAAATCGCGTGCGACGCTGTCTGCGATTTCGCCGATCGGCTGTCGCAGCGCTGTGACTCCGAAGCCGAACGCGCTGACCTGACGCTGGAGCGCCGCGTCGAGCTTCGCACCATGGCGGCGAATCTGCGGCAGGTTCCCAGCGAACCAGCCCAGACGTTCTGGCAGGCGCTGCAGAGCGTGTGGCTGCTCCACATGATCTTCCACTCGACCATGAACGGGAACGCCGTCGGGCGTCTCGACCAGTACGCCGCTCCCTACCTCGAGACAGATCTCACGCAGGGAACCATCGACCTCGGCTTTGGCGCGGAGCTCGTCGACTGCTTCACGCTGAAGTTCAACGAGCGAGCCAAGACGACCGACGATCAACGCCCTGAGGCGCGCGAGGATGAGCCCAAGGGCCCAAGCAGCAAGACGCGGCACGACACATCCTCCCAGCGCGGAACCCGTCGCGACAGCGTCGATGCCACAAACCACTGGCTGCAGAACATCATCGTCGGCGGCGTGACGCCGAACGGCGACGACGGCACGAATCCACTCACGTTCTTGCTGCTGGAGAGCTACCGACGGAACCGGATGACGAATCCGCTGCTTACGGTGCGCGTCCACCGGCGGTCGCCGGAGGAACTCATCCGCGCGTCGTGCGAAGTGCTGAAGGACGGTGGCGGAATGCCGGCGTTCTTCAACGACGAAGCGCTAGTTCCGGCTCTCATGCGCATCGGGATCGACCAGCCCGACGCGCGCGACTACACGAACGACGGCTGCTGGGAAGTGATCATCCCCGGGCGGACCGACTTCCGGTTCCAGCGTCTGAGCCTGATGCTATGCCTCGAGAGGGCGCTGAACCGAGGGAACCATCGACGAGGCGAGGGCGACCCGCCTCCGGGCACGCACGGACCCGATCCAGGCGATCCGCGTCGTTTCTCGTCCTTCGACGACGTGTGGCAAGCGTTCGAGGAGCAGATCGACGCGATGGTCGGCTACGTCGTCCAGCGCGTGGCTTCGACCGTCGATAACCGATCGACCATCGCGCCCGTGCCACTGCTGAGCGCCCTGATCGAAGGAGCCGTCGAAAGCCGCCGCGATCTCACGGCGGGCGGAGCCCGCTATCGCACGTTCGGTATGCTCGCCGAGAGCGCGTCGCACGCCATCGATTCCCTGACGGCGATCCGACAGACCGTCTTCGAGCGGCGCGAGGCGTCGATGACTGAGCTGTGCGACGCTTTAGACGTGGACTTCGAGGGCTGGGGACCGCTGCGCGCCAAGCTCATTGCCGCGCCGAAGTACGGGAACGATGACCCGGTCGCCGACGCGATGGGACGACAGGTCATCGACGCCTTCACCAATGCCGTGGCGCGGCACGCGGTGTCTCACGCCTCGCTGATCCGCTTTCCATGCGGCGTCGGCACGTTCTCGTGGTACATCGGGATCGGCGAAGGACTGGGCGCGTCGCCCGATGGTCGTCGATCCGGGGAACCCGTCGCGAGCAACTTCTCACCGGCGCTCGGACGCGATGCTGCCGGCTTGACCGCCGCGATCCTGTCCTACTCCAAGATGCACCACGAGAACCTGCCTGCCGGCGGTCCCATCGACCTGCGAGTGGCGCGGCATCTGGTGGCTGGAGAGGAGGGCACGACGCGCATGTCCGGGCTGGTGCGCGGGTTCGTCGATGCAGGCGGCGCGATGATGACGCTCACCGTCGCCGACACGGAGGAGCTCCGCGCGGCTCAACGCGACCCGGACCGGTACCGCTCCCTTCGCGTTCGCATGGGAGGATGGTGCGCCTACTTCACGATGCTCAGCCGCGAGCAACAGGATCACCACATCCGCCGCCAGGAGGGTCGGTCATGACCGATCCGTCTGGAACCTCGGGCGAAGTCCGTGGCGTCGTGTTCGACGTCGATACGTTCGCCGTGCACGACGGTCCCGGCGTGCGCATGGCGGTCTATCTCAAAGGCTGTCCGCTGACGTGTGCATGGTGCCACAGCCCGGAGTCGCAGGACGCCGACCCCGAGCTCGTGTTCGCCGGGAGCCGTTGCGCGTTCTGCGGGGCATGCGCCGAAGTCTGCCCCAACGACGTTCACGAGGTCGCAGACGAGCAGCACCACGTCCACTGGGAGAGTTGCGACGCCTGCGGGCGGTGCGTCTCCGTGTGCCAGAACCAGGCGGTCGCCATCAAGGGGTACGAGACCACAGCGGGCGCGGTCATCGATCAGGCGTCGCGGATGAAGGCTTTCTTCCATCATTCCGGCGGCGGCATCACACTGACCGGCGGCGAGGTCACGCTGCAGCACGCGTTCGCTGCGGCGATCGCCCAAGGCTGCCGAGAGCGCGGCATCCATACCGCCATCGAGACATGCGGCATGTCCGCCTGGGAGCCGTTGGCGCGAGTGCTCGAACACACCGACCTCGTGCTCTACGACCTCAAGCTCATCGATGACGAGGCGCACCGGTCATGGACCGGCGCATCGAACCGGCGAATCCTCGAGAACGCGCGCCGCCTCGCGGGACGAAACGTCGAGATTCGCGTTCCGCTGATTCCATCGGTGACGGACACTGACGAGAACGTAGTCGGAATCCTGGACTTCATGCGAGATACAGGTCTGACTGCCATCTCCTTCCTGCCCTACAACGCCTCAGCCGGAGCCAAGTACGAATGGCTCGGAATGCCCTACACCGTGTCCGGCGGAACCCAGTCTCCAGAGCGCCTGGCGAGCCTCCTCCGTCTCGCGGAGCAGACCGGCATCCAGGCGCGTCTGTCGTAGGTTCGGAGCCTTTGACTCGTCTACATGCGCGGTGATAGCATGGCGCGGCTGGTCCGGTCTGCCATCGTCTCGCGCGCATGCTAGGCAAGGTGCATGGACGCGATCGCCCAAAGCATCTTTCAGGGCTTGCTCTTCGTCGTGACTGCCGGCGTGCTGGGTCTCCCGTTCTTTGTCTGGCGGGTTCCGCCACCGTATTACTGGCGGTGTCCGCGATGCGACGGGCACAACCCCGTGGACACTCGTCAGTGCAGCCACTGCGAGTTGATGATCGCTCGCGAGGAGATGCCTCGGCGAACACGTGCCGATTGGCGCGCGCGCGACCTCGTCGCCATCTTCTTCGTGTCGTGGGTCATCAGCTTCATGGTCGGGATGGTCGTCTTGACGGCCATGGGCAAGCTCCCGACCGATACGTCCGAGCCGCGCACGCTGCAAGCGCTCCTTGCCCCGGACATCCTCTGGTCGCTCGAGCTGTTGAAGTCGGCGCTCTTCGCCGTCCTGTGCATCTGGATGTTGAACGGAAGGTTCCGCTGGTCGCTCGAGGACATCGGGCTCCACACAGACGATCTGCGCGGCGCACTCGTGATGGGGGTCGGAGCCGGCGCGGCGGTATTCGCGTTTGGGGAGTTGTTCGAGCTGGCGGCGTCGCTCGTGCCGGTGCTGCGCGAGGAGCGTCAACAGGTGCTTCAACTGTTTCCGACGCAGACATCTGACCCGCTGTGGGTGCTGATTCTCCCGACGGTGCTCGCGCTGGGACCCCTCGGGAGCGAGATCTTCTTCCGAGGCATGCTGCTTCGGATGCTGCGTCAGAAACGCACAGTCCATCTATCGGTGTGGGGAGCCGCCGTGGCGTTTGCGGTGGCGTCCGGATCGGCTCTGTCGTTTGTGCCTCTCGTAGCGCTGGGAGCGGCGAACGGATACCTGTTCGTGCGCTCTCGCTCGCTTGTGCCGGGGATTGTGGCGAGCATCGTCCAAGCCTGCGGATCGTTGGCGTGGCTGGTGCTGCGTGACATTCCCTTGGGTTCCTGACGATCTGCCCATCCCTTCGGAGATGCGCGTGTCGGACGTCGTGCCATACAGCCGGTTCGCGTACGCCTACGACGAGATAATGTCCAACGTCAACTACCGTCGGTGGGTGGACTACGTGATCGATCTCTTCCGGCACTACGAAGTCAAGCCCAGACGGCTGCTGGACCTGGCGTGCGGGACGGGCTCGGTCGCCGTGCCGCTGGCTGAGCGTGGATTCGAGGTCGTGGGGCTCGACCGCGCTCAGGAGATGATGAATGTCGGCGCGGACAAGGCACGCCAGCGCGGCGTCACGGTCGAGTGGGTGCAGGGCGACATGCGTGACTTCTCGTTCGGGGAGCCCTTCGATGCCGTCCTGTGCCTTTACGACAGCATCAACTACGCGCGCGACGCGCGCGAGCTCCGCCAAGTGGTCGATTGCGTGTGGCGTGTTCTCAAGCCAGGCGGTTTGTTCGCGTTCGATGTGACCACGGAGCGGAACATCGTCGAGCACTTCCACATGAACACGTTCGCCGAGAACGAGCCGAGATACTCCTACGTCTGGAAGAACGTCTACTCTCGCCACGACGCCACCTGCTGCACCGAGCTCACGTTCTTCATCGCGCGCCCGGATGGATTGTTCGAGCGACACGTCGAGACGCACATCCAGAGGATCTTCGAAGTCCCGGAGATCAAGGGCATATTGGTCGAGCGCGGGTTCGACTACCTGAGCGCGTTCGACGCCTGGACGTTCTCGCGCTACCACGGCAACTCCGACCGCATCAACATCACCGCGCGGAAACCCACGAGCTCATGAGAGGTCGCCAGAGACAGGCGTCACGCGGTGTGGCGCTGCGACGCGCCCTGGCCGTCGTCGCCTGGCTGGCGGTCGCCATCGGAGGCTTCTGGCTCCTACGCCATGAGGTCGGTTCCGACGCGCTGGCTGCGCGACTCTCCAAGATGGGAAGCTGGGCGCTCCTCGCGTATTGCGCTGCGTACGTATTCATCGCGGCGATGGCGCTGCCCGGTATCCCGCTGACGCTCGCCGGTGGCTACGTGTTCGGCGTGACGGTCGGTGCGTCGCTGACACTGGCGAGCGCCATGGTGGCGTCCAGCGTGAGCTTCCTGATCGCGCGACATGCCGCTGGCGACTGGTTCGATCGAGCGCTGGGATCGCGCGCGCGCGTCGTATGGTCGGGCATAGAGCAGGACGGCTGGAAGTACGTGGTGGTCGTGCGCCTGGTGCCGCTCTTTCCATTCGGCTTGCTGAACTACGCCTTTGGACTGACGCCGATACGGTTCCTGCCCTATGCTGCGGCTTCAGCGGTTGCCATGGTACCCGGCGTCCCGCCTACACGTACTTCGGGTACGCGTCGCGTCTGGTCGCGCAAGGCGCTTCGGCTGATCCGCGGTTCGGGCACGGTCTCCTCGGAGGCTCTACGGTCGCCGGTATGGCTGCAGTCGCGTACCTGGTCATCGTGGCGGTCGTTCGGCGGCGGCGCCTCAAGCGATGAAGGGCTGGCGCTGACGCCAGCCCTCCTCGTTCGCGTTCCCTTGATCGGGTCTACTTCTTGTCGTCGTCGACGACTTCGTAGTCCGCGTCGATCACGTCGTCGTCGGCTCCGTTGCCGCCAGCAGCCTGCTCGGCTCCGCCATCGCCCGGAGCCCCCGCCTGCTGATAGAGCGTCGCCGATGCCTGATACCACGCCTGCTGGAGCTCCTCGGTCGCCGACTTGATGGCTGCCGTCGAGCCACCTTCGAGCGTCTCCTTGAGGGTCTTGAGAGTCGTCTCGACGGTTCCCTTCACGTCATCCGACAGCTTGCCTTCGAACTCCTTGAGCTGCTTCTCGGTCTGATAGGCAAGCTGCTCGCCACGATTGCGCGTATCCACTTCCTCGCGCTTGGCGCGATCTTCGTCGGCGTGGGACTCGGCGTCCTTGACCATCTGATTGATCTCTTGCTCGCTGAGCCCGGACGAAGCCGTGATCGTGATCTTCTGCTCCTTGCCGGTCGCCGTGTCTTTTGCCGAGACGTTGAGGATGCCGTTCGCGTCGATATCGAACGTCACATCGACCTGCGGCACGCCTCGAGGAGCCGGTGGGATGCCGTCGAGACGGAACCTGCCGATCGTCTTGTTGTAGGCAGCCATCTCGCGTTCGCCCTGAAGCACGTGGATATCGACGCTCGTCTGACCATCCTCGGCGGTCGTGAACACTTGGTTCCGCCGCGTCGGAATCGTCGTGTTGCGCTCGATGAGTTTGGTCATCACGCCGCCAAGCGTTTCGATCCCGAGCGAAAGCGGCGTTACGTCGAGCAGCAGGACGTCCTTGACGCCTTCGTCACCGCTGAGCACCGCGCCCTGGACAGCCGCTCCGACCGCAACGACCTCGTCGGGATTGACGCCCTTGTGCGCCTCCTTGCCGAAGAACTCCCGTACCACCTGCTGGATCTTGGGCATGCGCGTCATGCCGCCGACGAGGACGACCTCGTCGATGCCGTTTGCCGTCACCTTGGCGTCGGCAAGCGCCTTGCGGCACGGCTCGAGCGTCCGGTTGATCAGTTCCTCGGTGAGTTGTTCCAGCTTGGCGCGCGACAGCGGTACGTTCAGGTGCTTGGGTCCGCTGGCGTCTGCTGTGATGAACGGCAGATTGATGTCGGTGGACATCGAGCTGGAGAGTTCGATCTTCGCCTTCTCAGCGGCTTCCTTGAGTCGCTGAAGCGCCATCGTGTCCTTGCGCAGGTCGATCCCGTTGTCGCGCTTGAACTCGTCGGCGAGCCAGTTGATGATGACCTGGTCGAAATCATCGCCGCCCAGGTGGGTGTCGCCGTTGGTCGACTTCACCTCGAAGACGCCGTCGCCGATCTCAAGGATCGAGATGTCGAACGTCCCGCCGCCGAGGTCGAAGACGGCGATGCGTTCGTCCTTCTTCTTCTCGAGGCCGTAGGCGAGCGATGCCGCCGTCGGCTCGTTGATGATTCGCAGGACGTCGAGCCCGGCGATCCTGCCCGCATCCTTCGTCGCCTGTCGCTGCGCGTCGTTGAAGTAGGCTGGCACCGTGACGACTGCCTGCGTGACCGGCTCGCCGAGGTAGTCCTCCGCGGTCTGCTTCATCTTCTGGAGCACCATCGCGGAGACTTCGGGCGGTGTGTACTCCTTTCCGGCCGCGCGCACTTTGACCCCGCCGCTGTCGGCGCGGACCGCCTCGTACGGGAACTGGGCGAGTTCGTTGGTGACCTCGTTGTAGTTGCGTCCCATGAATCGCTTGATCGAAAACACGGTGTTCTTGGGATTTGTCACTGCCTGTCGTTTCGCCGCCTGGCCCACGAGCCGCTCACCGTCCTTGGTGAACGCCACGACCGAGGGCGTTGTGCGCGCACCTTCCGAGTTGGCGACGACAACGGGCTTGCCGTTCTCCATGATCGCCACGCACGAGTTCGTCGTTCCCAGATCGATCCCTATGACTTTGCCCATCGGTGACGGATTCCCTTCCTGTCAGGTGCGCATTGCCGGTACGTGCCGGCTTCTCAGTCCTTGCCGACGATCCATCGGCTCCATCGGATGAAGACCGACGAACGCTTTACTTCGACTCGTGACATCGTCAATTGGTACGAGGGTGTCGCTGTCCTCGACTTCGCGAGCAGACGACGAAGCCCCAGCAGGTCGAGCGGCTTCGTCAGGAACGTGTATGCGCCAGCCTCTGCGGCTTCCATCATCGCCTTCTGGGACGGGTTCCCAGTCATTAGCATCACGGGAACCCACTGCCGCTCGGCGCGGAACAATCGCAAGAGCTCGATTCCGCTTACATCGGGCAACTCCAGGTCGACAAGCGCGACGCTGACGTCGTGCGTCAGGTAGAGCGTGAGGGCGGATTGCCCGTCTCCGCTGGTCAGGCAGCGGTACCCGTCCCTCTCGACGACCTGGCGCAGGAGCTCGAGCGTGACCTCATCGTCATCGACGATGAGGACCGTCGGAGGCAACGTCGGTGTCGAGGCTGAGTCCGCGCCAAATGATGCGTTCTGCATCGCCCAAGCCAATCCGCAGCACACGACATGCCGCATCGCGTACGAAGACAGTCGTCACGCGGCACTCCACGCAACTACCATGCCACCGAGGACCCGCGACGCGGCGCGACTCTCACCACAGCCCCGCATCGATGGCGTTGTCACCATGGCACACGCCGACGCGAACCCTAGCCTGCGTGACACACTGCGATGAACCCAGGGTACGGCGACACATGTCCATGCCGGTGCAACGAGACGACGCGCCAGCCGCAGCGTGTCAGACAGTCGCGCCAATCGTCCTCAGTCCGGTACGTTACGCTGGTACCTCTGGCGCACCCGCCATAGAGACCGGCGCGAAGCTTGATCCGCTCCTCGGCGCGCGTCCACGCCAGCTTCCATTTCGGCGTCGCCAGCGTATCTTTGACGATGAGACGGGATTGATCCGTCGACCGACAGCGGAGCGCGGCAAGCAGCCGCTCCTGATCGACCTGCGCCAGATAGAGGAGCACATCGACGCACAGCACGCCGTCGAGCGACGTCGCCACCCCCGTGGCGTTCTCGACGACCTCGACCCGGAACGACGGATTGCCGCGCGACGCGACGCTGGTTGCGATGGCGACACGTCCAGCCGAGGCGTCTATGCCTACGACCTGCCTGGTCGGAACCCGCGCCGCCCAGTGGGACGCGAACCCGTAGCCGCATCCGACGTCAAGCACGCTCGCATCGTCGGGCAGGGCATCAATGTGACGCAGAACGTCCGAGAGCGTTGCCGCGCGCGCGCCGACATGCGCCCGGACATGCCAAGGCTGGTGCGCGTAGAGCGCCATGACCGACTCGAGCTCGCCGCGCGACAGAGCGCCCAGGCGCTGTGAGCCGCAGCACAAAGCAGCGATACGGCACAGCACGTACGCCAGGCGAGTCATTGCCACCTCGCAGGGATCACCGGGCGAAAAGCCGGAGGTACCAGCCCAGGATCGGTTCCCCGGCGTGAAACGACACGATCCCGCCTACGGCGAGGAATGGTCCGAAGGGCATCTGGTTTCCCATCCGCGCGCGTCCCATGGCGATCAGAACGGTTCCCCACAATGCCCCTGCCAAGGACGCCAGGACGATTGCCAGCAGCGTGTGCGACGGCGAGGCGATGTAGAGTCCCATCATCCCCGCCAGTCTGACATCGCCCAACCCCATTGCCTCCCGGCGCGCCAATCTCGAGGCGACCCAGCGCACCAATCCCAGCAGTCCCAACCCGGTGAGCGCCGCCGATGCGACATGCCAAAGGCTGCCAGCGCCCTCGCTCAGCGCGCGCGCGAGCGCAACGAACGCGGCAAGGACGGCTCCTGAAGCCACGACGGCGGTGGGGAGTCTGCCGTGCTCCGAGTCCGTCGTTGCGAGGACGACAAGAACGGCGGCAAAAAGGGACCCGCTCAGGGCCCGCATGGACAGTCCGTGCAGCAAGAACGCCAGCGAGAACCCGAGCGCAGTCACAGCCTCGACCACCGGGTAGCGCCACGAGATGGGCCCATGGCAGTCCCGGCACTTGCCCCGCAGCAGAAAGAAGCTCAGCAGTGGGATGTTGTCGCGGAAGCGGATCGACGACTGGCAATGCGGGCAGTAGGAGCGTTGCGGGAACCAGGGCGTTTGCCCGATGGGGATCCGGTGGGCGACGACGTTCCCGAAGCTGCCGACGCACATCCCGACGACTCCGGCAGCGATCGCCGCCTCAGCGTGGACCATTGTCGTCCGCCCACCAATGCGGATCCGCTCGCACCGCCTGGGACAGCTCGGCGATGCCTCCCAGACGGAACTTCTCAGGCGCGCGCGCGGCGTCTGCGGCGATCCCAACGACCCCGCGAGCGACATCGATCCGATAGGAGCCGCCCCAGGGCGTCGGCGGTACGGCGTCACTTGCCAAGTAGGGCCCGCGCCAACCGGCGACGCCTGGATCGTCGATGAGTGCCTGGAGTTCTTCGCAGGTCTTGCCGGTGTGGTGCAGGTACTGCCTGGCGGCGTCGGACAGGAGTTCCAGATCGCTGATCGCCTGGGCGACGTGCCGCGACTCGAGCAACGGCGGCGCGACGACGACCGCCGCCCCAAGGGCAAGGACGGCGAGAACGAGGACGCGGAGCCAAACCAATCGCGGATTCTTCACTGGGCTGCCTTGACGGCGGTCCAGGCGTCTCCGTAGAGCGTCTGTAGTTCACCGAGGTCCTGCAGCGGTTCCAGCCGTCGAATGATATCTTCGGGCGGCGACATCACTGGGTTGTCGCGCAGCGTAGGCGGCAAATGCTCCTTCGACGCCGGAACGCAGTTCGCGTAGTGCGTGAAGGCGGTGACGCCGGCGATCACGTCCGGCTGGATGATGAAGTTGATGAACGCCTCGGCGAGCTCCTTCTTCGGCGCGCCTTTGGGGATGCACAGGTTGTCGATGAAGATCGTGCTCCCCTCTTCGGGGATCACGTACTTCCAGTGAGGGGCTTCCTCGGCGACGCGCAGCACATCGCCGCTCCACGCGTGCGTCAGCACTACCTGACCGGAGAGCATCAGCACGTCCGTTTCGGTTGTGTAGCTGCGCACCAGCGGCTTCTGTTGGATGAGGAGCTCCTGAGCCGCCGTGATCTCATTCGGTTCACGCGTGTTGACGGAGTAGCCCAGCCGCTTGAGGGCGAGGGCGAAGGACTCGCGCACGTCGTCGAGCATGTTGATGTTGCCGCCGTATTGCTTATCCCATAGGACGGCGGAGCTCACCGGCGGGGGCGTGACCTTGGTCGAGTCGTAACCGATCCCGGCGGTGCCCCAGAGGTAGGGAACCGAGTACCGGTTGCTGGGATCGAAGTACTGGTTCAGGAAGTTCGTATCGAGGGTTCGCAGGTTCGGGACGTTGCCCCGGTTCAGCGGCTCCAGGAGCCCGAGCTCGGCGAGTTGCTTCACGGCGTAGTCCGACGGCACCACCACATCGTACCCGCTCACGCCCGCCTGGAGCTTGGCGACGAGGTCCTCGTTGTTCTCGTACGTGTCGAGGACGACGTGAGCCTTGTGCTCCTTCTCGAACCGCTGGATCGCCTCGTCGGTGAAGTAGTCGGACCAGGCGAACACATGCAGTTCCGTCGAGGTCTGGTCTCCGCGCCGACAGCCCGAGGCGAGCGCCAACGCGACTAGTGCGAATGCGCCGAGCGTTCTGAATCTCATTCCGCCGCCTCCACTGGCTGGGTCGAGGACGGGAAGAGCCTGCCATGGCGGTACAGGATCGCGCGCAGCCGATCACTCGGCAGTTCGTGCGCTGTCGCGCCGCCGTAGCCGACCATCGTCTCCGCCGCGACGAGCGCGTTGACGATCGCTTCCTCCGTCGCCTCGATGGTTGCTGCGAAGAGCTCGTTGATGTGCGCGTCGACGAAGGAGACACCGGGATACGTCGGTTCGTCGGGCATGTGGGGCATCGGGTTCGCGGTGGAAAAGGCGATCACGAAGTCGCCGCTGCCGTGTCTACCGACGGTTCCGGTTCGGGCGATGCCCCATGACGCCCGCTTGGCGACGCGCTCCAGTTGACGGGCATCGAGGGGCGCGTCCGTCGCCACGACGACGATGAACGACTTCTCGGGATCCGGTCGAGTCGGCAGCAGGTCGGCGATCTCCTCGCCGACGGGGACGCCATCGACTCGAAGCTCTGACCTACGTCCGCCGTTCGCCTCGACCAGGGCACCCACCGTGTATCCGCCCTCAATGACGCGCGACGCCGTGCCGATGCCGCCCTTGAACCCGTAGCTCCTGAGCCCGGTACCAGCCCCGACCGACCCCTCCTCGGCGGGGCCCGACCGAGATGTCTCAATCGCGCGAACGGTGTCCTCGGCTGTGACCGCGCGAGCCTGGGAGTCGTTGAGCCCAGAATCGTCGCACTCCGCGACGACGGGCAGCACGACGTCGTCGCCTCTGCCCATCGACGGGTGCACACGAACCATCCATTCGACTACACCAGCCGCCGCCGCCGGGACGTTCAGGGTCGTGGTGAGCACGATGGGCACTTCGAGGCTGCCGGCTTCCCGGATCCAGTGGGAACCCATCACTTCGCCGTTGCTGTTCATGGCGAACACAGCAGCGGGAGCTTTCCGGTGCCAGATGTCATCGCGAGGCACGATCGCCGTAACGCCGGTGCGGACCGCGTTCTTGCCGCTACCTCGGACATGAGTGACGTGACCGACCCGTACGCCCAGGACGTCGGTGATCGCGTTCAGAGGACCCGGCGTTCGAGACCCGATGCGGATTCCCAGGTCGCGGGCCCGTTCGCGCCGTGCTGGAACGTCCGCAGGGAGTTTCGGCTTGCCTGCGCGCTCCCATGCGGTCGTCCAAAAACTCGCCACGTACTCAGCGGCTCTTGTCATTTGCGCGATGCAAAGCTCGTTGGAACGGCGCCACAGCCGGTCGAAGTAGACGTCGCTCTCCTCCAGGTCGCCCTCGATGCCAGCCGCCGCGTGGCGGTCGGCGTCCAGCAGAGCGAAGTGCTTGCCGTACGAGTCGAAGATGATCTCGAACGCCGTCTCCAACGGCTGTTCTACCGGTGCGACCTTCGACGGATCCGCGAGCACTGCCGCGCTGAGCTCCGGCAGATGCCGGTCAACCATGTTCCACTCCCACCGTCCGTGGACGCCTCGCTGCCCGGTCAACTGACCGTTGAAGTTCATCACGACGTGAAGCGGCATGTGCGCGTCTTCGATGTAGTGGCTGTAAGCTCCGAGAACGCCGACGACCTTCGCCGGGTCCCCCGACTTGATCGCGCGGACGGCATCCTCCATGTAGCGGTCGATGCGCCAGGGAAGCCGCCCGTACTGGTCGAGTGCCTCCTCGCCGAACTTCGCGGACGCCTCGGCGTACGACCTGGGAAGGTCCGAGAACGGGTACGGACCGAAGCCGCTGTAGTCGATATCCAGGAAGTGGTTGGAGTGCTCCAGTTTGTCCGTCTTGCGCCAGGAATCGGGATCGAGGGAGCGCTCGGCGAGCTCGTCGGAATGCGAGATGAAGAAGCCGCGGACCGGCTCCGGCATTGCGTCGCACGCCTTCCGCGTTATCAGCTTGTGCGCCTCATACCCCCATCCGAATGCCTGGGAGCCCCAGGCTGCCAACGCACAGAGCAGAAGGATTCGCGTTGCACCGTGGCGATTCATGCACTCTCTCTCCGTCGCGTGAAGTGGCGAGCTCCGGGAGAGCTGCTCCACGCCTGATGCTGCCTCATGTAGTCGGATCGCACCTGAAGGAAGAACGACCGCGTGCCTTCGTCGCGGTAGTCGGGGTACGTCCACGGAAGCGGTCGGTACTCGCCCTCCGCGAACGTGTAGGTGAGCTCGCCGTAGATTCCTCTGCCGATGGCAACACGATGGCTGACGCCCTTCGTCGTGGCGAGAACGACCTGCCCAGCGCCGAGATAGCCGATGTCGAGGTTGACGCGTCGGCGGCCGTCGGGCTGCGCCAGCGTTCGCTCGATGCGGTTCGTCGCGTGCTTGGCAGACGCGAGGAATCCCGCGTCCACAGGGCTGGCGAACGAAGCGTAGCAGCGGCGGATTCCCGGGCCCATCTCGGCATCGTAGTACGTCGAGTACGTGAAAGCCACCGGCTCCGAGGTATCTTGTCGCGGACCCAGCATCTCTTCGAGCGCAACCCACGCCTGCTCAAGGACCATCGGGTCGATGAAGAGAGCCCCGCAGATCGGCTTGACCAAAGGCTCGGACTGAACCTTGCCCACTACCGATCCCTCCCGGGCGCGCACGCTTCGTCCAGGGGGAAGACGGGTCGGCGAACGTGTTTGTACGGGAACGCGGAGAGATCGGCAGACGTCAACCCCGGTGTGTTCACCTCGATGACCCGGTCCGCAATCGGTTCCCATGCGGCTCGGAACGCCACGGCGGACTTCGCGACGAACGCACGCAGACGCGTCGGCTCAATACCGACGGCGCGAAGCTGCTCAAGGTTCCACGGCGGCAATCGACGCGTCGTCAGCAGGAGATCGATGCCACCGACCGTCACGCGAGTCGTCAATCCCTGACGCTCCGTGATTCCCTCGCGCATGGGCCCGACGTTCGTGAACTCGCCGTCGAAGAGCATGCGGACACGTCCCGTCACAGCGACCGGCGCGCCGTGCCAGCCGTCGGTCTTGCCGCCGACTCGCAGGCGGACTTCCGCGCCAACGCCCGCCTGCACGCACTCGCGCACCGACTTGCCGTCGCATAGGACGACGGCGGCACGTTCCGCTCGGACTCTCAGCAGTTCCGAGAGAAGCACCGTGCCGTCTGCCGGCGTACCGCCCCCCACGTTGTCCCCGACATCCACGAGGACGGACAAGCCGCTGTCGTGGCTGTAGGCGGTCCGCACGGCGTCGCGCGGGCTGAGGAGGTCAGGAACGAACTCGGCGCGTGACGTCCAAGCCATCATCGCGAGTTCGTCGGCGTAGTTCTGAGCGATTTCGTGGCTCTCACGAGAGACGACCGCGACAGACAAGCCTGCACTTGGCGAGTCGCCGTAGGCAAACCCGCCGAACACGTTCGCGACGAGCACGTCCGGCGCCGACTCGATCTCGCGGGCGCGCGCCATGATTGCCGCCATCGGGTTGCCCGACGTGCCTTGCCGCTGCGGGACCGGCATCATCGGCGGCTGCGTGAAGCCGGTCTGGGGTCTCAGCCCGGTCTCGACCAGTTCCGCAGTCAGTCGCAGCGCCTGGGCCCCGCGTTCGCGGTAATCGACATGCGGATAGGTTCGATACCCGACGAGCGCATCGAGCGCCGAGACGACCTCCGGCGACAGGTTGGCGTGGAAGTCGAGCGTCGAGACGATGGGGAGCGCCGCTCCGACACGCCCCCGGATCGCCGCCAACAGATCTGCTTGGGCGTCCGCGCGCGCCGTCGTGATGGCGGCTCCGTGCAACGAAAGCAGGAGCCCGTCCAGACCGGCGCTCGCAACGCGCTGCGCCAGATCGTTGCGAAAGCGGACGTAGAACTCGTCCACGATGGGACCGGAGGGCCATGCCCACGCTCCCGTCAGGGGAACCAGCTCGACGGGCTGAGACGTTGATCCCGACTCCTCGGCTGCGTCGATGACTCCGGCGATTTCGCTGTTCGTATCGCGCCATCTGTCGAGAAGGGCAGGTCCCGATGCGGAGGTGTCGCGAAAATCCACCTCTCGCGTCGAGGTCGACGAGAACGAGTTGGATTCGTGATAGAACTGCGCGACACCGATCCGCATCGAGCCTTCCTCAGCACGCCTTCGAGCTAGAACTCGTACGGGATCGTCTCCGCCTGATGGGTGCGCGACGACTTCTCGGCGAGCTCCATGACGGCGATGACGCGCCGCGCTTCCTCGGCGGTCACGATGAGCGGCGTTCCGTCGTTCACGTGGGCGACGAAGTTCTCGTAGAACGACGGTCCAGGTCGGCCGGAGTAGGCGACTTCCTGTTCCTTCTCCTGTCCGGGAACCTCGGAGTAGACCTTGAACTTGTTCCCGCCCGCGTCGATGATCGCGCCGTGCGAACCCAGCAGACGCCATCTCGGCTTGCCGATCTTGGCGATCTGCGACATCTGGATGTCGGCGCTGCATCCGCTGGCGAAGCGGATGATGGCGTGGACGTGATCCTCATTGCTGATGTCGTGCCACACGAGATCGTGGAAGAAGCCCGTCACGCTGACCATCTTCTCGGGAATGACGTTCAGCAGCCAGTCGAGGAAATGGGCTCCCCAGTCGTAGAACGCGCCGCCGCTGACACGCTTGACGCTGCGCCACCAGTTGGGATTCGGCTTGCCGTAGCCGCCGCCCCACATCTCGATATTGAAGACCTTACCGATGACGCCGCTGGCGACGAGTCCCTTCAGAGTCCAGAAGTCGGCGTCCCATCGTCGGTTGTGATGAACCGTCAATACCACGTTCTTCTGTTTCGCCGCCTCGATCAGCTCGGTGGCTTCAGCGATGGTGATCGTGAACGGCTTCTCGACGATGGCTCCCTTGCCAGCTTGGAGACACGCGAGCGTCGGTCCATGGTGCAGCGAGTGCGGCAGGACATTGACCGCGACATCGAACTCGCCCCACGAGATGAGGTCGGCAACGCTGTTGAACGTTTGCACATCCGGGAAGTCAGCCTTGGCGGCTTCAGTGCGAGCCTTGTCCACGTCAACGATCGCGACGGTCTGAATGCCCTCGGTTCGGTTCATGGCAACGGCGTGATGCTTGCCCATGTTGAAGGCTGCCCCGTAGCCGATGACTGCGCCGCGTATCGGTGTGCTTGCCACAGCGTCGCTCCTTGTCGTGGGGTCGAACGGATCGGGCCCGTGCCGATGCGCCAGAGCGTATCACACGGGTCGTACTCCGACAACGACCGAGCCGAGCCGCAGCGCAGGTTGCGGATGGGTCCGCGATGAGCGAAACTCGCGACAGTTGTCACGACCGACGGCATCACGGGAGCCGGAGATGAACGAACCTCGATGGGCGACGCGGAATGGGCGTCCGGGCGAGCTCGTCACAGACGTACTCGTGGTCGGCGGCGGAACCGGGGGGTGCGCCGCCGCGCTGGCAGCAGCGAGGTCCGGCCGGAACGTGGTTCTGACCGAGGAAACCGATTGGATCGGCGGCCAGCTCACGCAGCAAGCCGTTCCCCCCGACGAGCATCCGTGGATCGAGCAGTTCGGAGCGACTCGATCCTATCGCGCATTCCGCGACGGGGTGCGCGACTACTACCGGCGCACCTATCCGCTGACCGGCGAAGCGTCCCGTCGAGCCGACCTCAACCCCGGCAACGGCAACGTATCCCGGCTGTGTCACGAGCCTCGCGCCGCGCTCGCCGTGCTGAGCGACATGCTCGCGCCCCACCTGAACAGCGGCCGCCTGGCACTGCTCCTCGACACGCGCGCCGTGTCCGCCGACATGGAAGGCGATCGGGTACGCGCCGTGACCGTCATGCACACGCCAACGGGGCATCCGACGACGATCCGCGCCAGCTACGTGATCGATGCGACGGAGCTCGGCGACCTACTGCCGTTGACGGGCACGGAGTTCGTGACGGGAGCCGAGTCGCAGGCGGAGACCGGTGAGCCGCACGCCCCGAGTGAGGCTCAGCCGGACAATCACCAAGCCTTCACCTGCTGTTTCGCCATGGACTACCTGCCCGGCGAGGATCACACCATCGATCCCCCGGCGGAGTGGGCGTTCTGGCGCGACTACGTGCCGGCGATGACGCCGCCATGGACAGGACCCCTGCTCTCGTTGATTGGGTGCCATCCGATCACGCTGGAGCGGCGCGGCTACGCGTTCGATCCGGAGCGCGAGAGCTCCGGTGAGGCGTCCGGGCTGTGGCGTTACCGACGTATCCTGCACGCCGCCAACTTCGAGCGCGGTTCACTGCGGTCGGACGTCTGTCTCGTCAACTGGCCCATGAACGACTACTGGCTGGGGAACCTGGTCGGAGTCAGCGCAGAAGAGGCGGACCGGCACGTCGAGCGCGCCAAGCAGCTCAGCCTGTCGCTGCTCTACTGGCTGCAGACTGCGGCTCCGCGGTCCGACGGCGGCGAAGGATGGCGAGGTCTGCGACTCAGGCGGGATATCGTGGGCACGCCCGACGGACTGGCGAAGTATCCCTACATGCGCGAGTCACGCCGCATCCGGGCGGAGTTCACTGTCGTGGAGCAGCACGTCGGGACGGACGCGAGAGCTGCCCTGACCGGCAGGCCGCGCGAAGAGGTCTCGGCGGAGCCGTTCGCGGACTCCGTGGGCGTCGGCAGCTACCGGATCGATCTGCATCCGAGCTCCGGCGGCGATAACTACATCGACGTGAGCTCCTTGCCGTTTCAGATTCCGCTGGGCTCACTGGTTCCGGTCCGCGTCGAGAACCTGATTCCCGGCTGCAAGAACCTGGGCGTCACTCACATCACGAACGGCTGCTACCGGCTCCACCCCGTCGAGTGGAACATCGGCGAAGCTGCTGGCGCGCTGGCGGCGTACTGTATCGACCGGAACGCGTCACCACGCGCAACACGAGCATCCCAAGAGCTGCTTTCCAGCTTCCAGAGCCTGCTCCGCTCGCAGGGGATGGAGCTCGCCTGGCCCCGTATGGCTCCTCGCTAACCGCAACCGATTCGACCGCCGGGTAGCCGCGATCCGGCGCCACACACGTTAACAGCATGCTCATCGGCGCTTGTCATTTGTGTCCCATCATGTCATTGGGAACCCAGCCGCCAGGAGTTGTAAGCAGGCAATACCATGTCGGAACGTACCAACGGTCGCTGGGCTGCGACCGCAGTCCTTCTCTTGATCACGCTCGCTCGTACTGGCGTGGCAGCGGCAGGTCCGTCTGCCGCCGAGCTCGAAGAGCTTGCCGCTGTCGGCAGCGGCTTCGTCGTATGGGAGTCGAACCGTACCGGCTTGTGGCGCATCTGGATGCGCGACTTGGACGGCTCGCCGCCCAGGCAACTCAGCCCGGAAGAACCGGGACGAAACCACTTCTCGCCCATGATCTCGCCGGATGGCAAACGCCTCGTCTACATCAGCTATCCACGCGGCGACGCTGCCCACCTCGCGGCTCGGTCCGCGAAGGCTCCCCTCTACCTCGTTGACATGGCGACCGGCGAGCGGCGCGTCCTGGTCGAGAATGCGCGGAACTACGGCGGCGACCGATCCGCTGTGTGGCTGAGTGACGAGGCGCTCGCCTACATCGACGGGGACGGAGTGTCGCAGAGATTCGACGTCCGCTCGGGAACCTCAACGCCGCTGACGACGCAGGGGCACCCGGAGAACGGCTGGCTGATCAACGCGACGATGACGCGAGCGACGCGTGGGCATCCGGCGCAGTTCGCTCTCTACGACGCCAAGAGCCGGCAGATCACGGAGCAACCGGCATACGGCGGCTGCGAGGCGTACTTCTCGCACGACGGCGTGTGGGGCTACTGGATGGCGGGAGCCGGCGGACCCGTGAATCGCGTCCGACTGTCAACGAACGAGCCCTCGACGATCCTGGCGCTCGACGACGCGCGTCTTCCGCCGGAGCGCAACTACGTCTACTTTCCTCACTTTTCGTCAGATGGTCGGCTCTTCACATTCGCCGCATCGCCTGACCAGCACGACCACGACAACTCGGACTACGACGTGTTCGTCGCGCCGTCGGACCCCGCCACGTTGGAGATCGTCGGCAAGCCGGTTCGGATGACGTTCGACGCAGGTGTCGACCGGTACCCGAACGTGTTCGTCGCTCCGTTGGAGCTCGGCAGGCATCGCGGCGAAGTGCCCCTGACCATCACGTTCCCCACACCTCCGGGCGGACGTGTGGATTCGTGGGGCTACGGAGACGGTGCCACGGGCAAGTCCGCCCGGCACACGTACGCGACGCCGGGAACCTACGTCGTGAGGGCAGTCGTGGACGGAATCGAACGCCGAGGGAGAGTCGAAGCCCTCCCGGCAGAGCCTCCTCGCGTGCTGCGGAGCGTCCTTCGAGGGCGACGCGAGGTGGTCGTCGTGTTTGACGAACCGGTGACGCTGAACAAGCCTGGCCTCCGGTTCGACTCAGGGAGACGCGTGGAGTCCTGGTCGCTCGATGACTCCGGCACGCAGTTGACCATCCGAACTCGGGCTGACCTGGGCAAGGAAGATACGCTGGCGGTTGAAGGCGTGTTCGACCGGGCCCAGAAGCCCAACCGCATGAAGAAGCAGGCCGTGACCGTGCGCCGACCGACGTGGCCCGTTTCGAGGGATGGGCTGGTGTTCGCATGGAAGACGGCAGACGACCGCGACTCCGGCACGAACGTCGTGCTGCGCCCGCGGGGACGAGGGGTACTCACCGGCGCATCGGCGATGTGGCTCGCCAACGGCGCGTTCATCGCCCCGGACAGCGTGTCGGCGGCAATACTCGACCGCCTTCGCGCAACGAGCGCCCTGACGCTGGAGGCGACGATCATGCCCGCATCGGATCGGCAGTCGGGACCCGCGCGCATCGCCACCTTCTCGACCGATTCGGGAAGCCGCAACTTCACGCTCGGGCAGGACGGGGCTCGACTCGTCTTCCGATTGCGGACGCCGAAGACCGGGACGAACGGCGTCAGCCCTGAAGTCCAGCTCTTCGACGTACCGGCGTCGGAACCGACGCATGTGGTCGTGACCTACGTTCCGGGCAGGCTGATCGCCTACCGTAACGGCGAAACGATCATCGACACGAACGTCGTCCAAGGAGGCTTCGACAACTGGTCGACCCACCGCTTCCTGTTCGGCGACGAATGGAGCGGGGAGCGCGACTGGTCCGGCGCGCTGGAAGGCGTCGCGGTGTACGATCGGGCGCTGTCGCCGAACGAGGCCCTCGGTTCCTACGAAGCCTACAGGAACATCCTCTTCAGCCGCGCGCACCGGAGCTCCATCGACGTAGAGGCGGTGCTCATGGCGAGGTCAGACGTTCCGTCCGTGCAGGAGATCGCACCCTATCGCGAAGCGCTCGTAGCAGCGGAATACCGCGTTGTCGGTGCAGGCGAAGCGACTCCGGAGCGGATCCGTCTCGTGGAGTGGGGAATCCTCGACAGTAGCCCGCTGCGTCTGCCGTCTGGCGGCGATCCGCGTCGGCTGGTTCTGGAGCCGCTCGACGCCAACCCGCAGCTTTCCGGCGTGTACACGTCCGACACGCTGGAACCCGACCCGGACGTGCCCTACTACTACGTCGTCCCGTAGGGCGTGACCGGGGATGGTCTTCAGCTCCCACATCTTCGTCTACTACTTCCTGCCGGCGGCGCTGGCGGCGTACTTCATCGCGCCACGCCGCGTCCGTCATCTGGTTCTCACCATCGCCAGCTACGTCTTCTACGGGTGGGCGAACCCGAAGTTCGTCTTCCTGATGTTCGCATCGACGCTGGTCGATTACGCGTGCGGGCTGGTGATCGGTCGCGCAGCCGAAAGCCTTGCCTCGAGCCGGATTCGTCACGCCGCCGTCGCCGTGTCCGTTGTGACGAACCTGTCGCTGCTGGGTTTCTTCAAATATTTCAACTTCGGTCTCGACAACTACAATGCTTTCGTCTCATCGCTCGGGCTAACGGCGGCGCGTTGGGAGACCGCGTTGCGCGTGACGCTTCCGCTGGGGATCAGCTTCTACACGTTCCAGTCGATGAGCTACACCATCGACGTGTACCGCGGCAAGGCGGAGCCTTTGACCAACTTCGTCGACTTCGCGTGCTACGTCTCGATGTTCCCGCAGCTTGTGGCGGGACCCATCATCCGGTTCTCGTCTGTCGCCGACCAACTGCGGAACCGAAGTCACACGGTCGCGAAGTTCGCTCGCGGAGCCGCGCTCTTCTCTCTCGGCATGTCGAAGAAGGTGCTGCTGGCGAATCCGTGCGGGAAGATCGCCGACACGGCGTTCGGAGCCTCGTCGTTGACACCGCTCGACGCTTGGTATGGCGCGGTCGGATACGCGTTCCAGATCTACTTCGACTTCAGCGGCTATTCCGACATGGCGATCGGGCTCGGCATGTTGCTGGGATTCGGGTTCCCCAAGAACTTCGATTCGCCGTACCGGTCGGCGTCGATCACCGAGTTCTGGAGGCGTTGGCACATCTCGCTTTCGACATGGCTGCGCGACTATCTCTACATTCCGCTCGGAGGCAACCGTCGCGGACCCGTCAGGACCTACGTGAACCTGATGGTCGTCATGCTGCTCGGAGGGCTCTGGCACGGCGCAGCATGGACCTTCGTCGTCTGGGGCGCGTTGCACGGGATCGCGCTTGCTGTGGAACGGACTCAGGGCAAACGGAGCCTCCATCGTGCGCTACCTCAGCCGGTACGGGTCGTCGCGACGTTCCTGGTCGTGCTGATCGGATGGGTGGTGTTTCGGTCGGACTCTCTCGGCGACTCGGTGCGGTACCTGTCGACGATGGTTGGAGTCACGCCGACGCAACCAGCCGCGTATGTCGTCCGTGCCGTGCTTCGAGAGCCCTACCTGCTCATGTCGTTCGCCTGTGCCGGAGTTGTCGTCTGGACAGCTCCTCAGGCGCTGGACTGGACGGAGAGGCTGTCGTGGCTGAAGGCGGCGGCGTGCCTCGCTTTGCTTTGGTTGTCCCTCGCCATGCTCGCCGTACAAGCCTACAACCCGTTCATCTACTTCATCTTCTGACATGCCATCAACCGTACGCGCCCCGTGGATGGACGCCCAGCAGTCGACGTCGGCGTGGGTTCGCCCGCTCCAAAATCTCCTCGGAGATGCTCCGGTTGATGAACGGGTAGAACCGCTGTGACACCCACCGTCGTCCGTAGGCTCCCTGCTGCACGTACCGCCAACGGTCCTGAGAGCGATTCGGAGCGCCGCGATGCCACGTCTGGTCGTGCCACATGATGGTGTCTCCCGCGCTGCCGGTCGCCATCACGGGCCCGTTCCCCTTGTACTCGACGGGCGCGCCCGGCGCTGGGTTCCGACCGCTGCGGTGGCTGCCGGGTACCAGTTCCGTTGGTCCAAGCTCCTCATCGACATCCACGAGATAGAAGTTCATGTTGACGACGAACGGATGCATGATGATTCGAGGGTCGAGCTCGACGCCCTCCGGCAGCGGGAACCGAACCGTTTCATCCGCGTGGAAGCCAGGCGCGACGCTCTGCGTTGGTCCCGTCTTGAGCGAGCTATCGGCGATCAGATGGCAGTCGGACCCCAGCAGAGCCTCGATGATGTCGATCACGCTGGGATGGTCGATCAGCGATTCGAACGCCGGATCGCGCTCGAACATCGCGGTTCGGATGCAGGGCCCGTAGCCGCTGTCGGGCCCGTCGAACGCGCGCTCGACGCCTTCGCGCAGAACGGCGACTTCGTCGCCGGAGAGCACGCCGCGAAGCACGAGATATCCGTCGCGATGGAACCGTTCGACGGCGGCAGAAACGTCGGTCATCGGCAACTCCTCACCGTGTGGTCGGCGCAGGGCAAGTGGCGAACACGGATTCTACATCGACTCGCAAAGGGGCGCACGAATGGCACAGGTCGAAGCGCGCGGCGGCGTCATTCACGTCGAGACGGACCGCTATTCGGCTCGCGTCGCGACGACCGGGTACGTCTCCGGTGTGATGGCGGGGAGCTTCGTGGACCGCCAGTCCGGGTCGCGCGACCCAGGATTCGGGCTGATGATCGTCGACTTCCTGATGGAGCCCGGAGAGGACGACGACTCGACGCCCTCGGACATGCGCTACGAATGGCGGAACGCGTACCACGGGAGCCTGGCGAAGCGCTACGTGGAGACACCCCAGATATGCACGCAGGCCGGCTCTGTCGGCTGGGAGACGGTCCGGGGAGATGGCTTCGTCGCGGTGCACCTGTCGTTCACGTGGACGAAAGCACGCCCTCCGTACCGCCCGGGCTCGCGATGGCATCAGTGGCTCGTGTTCCCGGACGGCGTCCGGTGGTTCCTCGCGTACGATCGCGTCGAGAGCGTCAACACGGTCGATGGACTGATTCTTCGCACGGACATGCCGGGGCATCTGAAGCACACGGGCGGCGACACATTTCGCCGCATCTACCTGAGCTACGCCGGGACAATCCCAGCCTCGCGGTTCCAGTCAGAGTTCCCGCCAGACGCGCGGTTCCTGTACCAGCGCGGCGAGGCGACACCGGACCGGTTCATCCGCGCCTACGAGCTCGCCAACGGCACTTGGTTGGGGGGAATGGCGCTTGACCCCTTGACCGTCTACGAGTCGTGGTGCCACCAGCGCGGGTACGTCTGCTTCATCCACGAGCTCGGCGGGAGGCGCGTCGCCGCGGGCGAGTCGTTCGGGGCGGTTCACGGGATCGGCTACTTCGACTCCATTGACGAGATGAACAGCGCGTACGACGAACACGCTGGCGCGAGAGCGCTCGCGGTCGATGCCGACGGCTGGCGGCTCATCCGCTAGAGCCGCATCCGCTTGACGTTGGACGATACGCGGTGTACCGTCGGCTCGTGGAGACGTTTCGATGCTCGACTTCCTCACGCGTCCCAAGACGCCGGAACAGCGGCAGGCTCGGGCTCGCGCATCGATCCGGCGCGCGGTGTGGTATCTCATACTGCTCGTGATCTTCATCCTTTTGATCGTGAAACCCCAGCTCGTGACGCGGTTCATCCGCTGAACCCAGACGGCGAAGGCAGGACGATCCATGGTGCGTATGCGTCAGGCTATTTGGCTCGCAGTCACGGCGGCAGTCGTTCTGCTCGGATCCTCGGGCTGCGGCAAGAAGGAAGCGCAGAAGGACGTTCAGAAGGTTCGCATCCTGTCGCCCCATCCGCCTGCCCTCCGCGATGAGTTCACGGCAGGCTTCCAGGCGTGGATGAAGGCGAACCACGGCATGGATGCCGGCGTCGAATGGCTCGACCAGGGCGGCACGTCCCAGATCATGCGCTTCATCGTATCAGAGTACAAGCGCTCGCCGTCCGGCATCAACATGGACCTGTTCTTCGGCGGAGGCACCGACTCCTACCTGCAACTCGTCGAGCAGAATCTGCTGGAACCGTACCCGGTTCCCGGTACCATCCTGAGCGCCGTCGGTAGGCAGATCGCCGGCGTGCCGGTCTACGATGAGCAGTACCGCTGGTACGGAGTGGCGCTCGCGGGGTTCGGGATCATGTACAACCGTCTCCTCCAAACGCAGCTCAACCTGCCCACCGCTGCGACATGGGAAGACCTGGCGAATCCGGCGCTGATGGGCAAGATCGCCGCACCGGACCCGCGCAATAGCGGCAGCGGGCACATGATCTACGAGATCATCCTGCAGGCGTACGGGTGGGAGAAGGGTTGGCGCGTCCTGACCGAGATGGCGGCGAACGTGAAGTCCTTTACCGCGGGGGCGAGCGACGTACCCAACGAGGTCGCCCTCGGCAACGTCATCTACGGACCTGTCATCGACTTCTACGCCTACGCCCAGATGGTGAAGACCGGGGCAGACAAGATCGCCTACGTCACTCCGGAGGGGCTTTCGGTCATCAACCCGGACGCCATCGCGATCCTCAAGGGCGCTCCGAACATGGAGCTCGCCAAGCGGTTCGTCGAATACTGCCTGACTCCTGATGCCCAAAAGCTCCTGATGCTGCCTGTCGGCGAGCCCGGAGGACCCAAGAGTGAAGTCGTCGCGCGGTCCAGCGTGCTACCGGGGCTCTACGACGAGCTCGGCGACAAGCGCCTGATCGCCGCGAACCCGTTCGAGATCCAGAACACGGTACACTACGACGCCGAACTGGGCGGACGGCGCTGGAGCCTCGTTAACGATCTCTACGGCTCGCTCCTCATCGACTCGGCGAAGGAGCTCACCGCCGCCTGGAAGAGCGTCTCCGGGGCGTCCGAATCGGCGCGCGCTGCCTTCGCCGCGATGCCCATCACCGAATCCGAGGCGAACGCGCTGTCCGAACGGTGGAACAGCGACGACTACGCGCTGACCCGCAAGGACACCGTATCGAAGTGGCGGGCGTTCGCGCGCGACAAGTACGCGGCTGCCGCGAAGGCGAAGTGACCGAGCTCCACTGACCGAGGTCGGGGTACTGTATGGCGTGGCTCCGGCGTTGGGCTTCGCAGTTCGACCTCACGTGGGGTACGAGCGCCCTCCTGGCGGGCGTCATCGTCTTCTTCGCCGCCTTCCTCGTGTACCCCGTCGCCTACATCCTCAAGGAAGCCTTCTTCCTCGGCGGCAACTTCAACGTCGGCTTCTTTCGCCTGGACTCGCAGGAAGCGCGCGAGATCTGGAACAGCATCGTTGTGGCTGCCGCGACGACGATGACGACGACGCTGCTCAGCCTGCCTCTCGCCTATGTGCTGGTGCGCTACTCGGTTCCTGGCAAGGGGCTGCTCCAGGGCGTCATCCTCGTTCCGATGATCATGCCGCCGTTCGTCGGAGCCGTCGGGATCAAGCAGCTCTTCGCCGTCTACGGCAGCGTCAACTCGCTGCTGATGAAGCTCGGACTCATGTCGAAGGCGAGCGCCATCGACTGGTTCGGGGGGAGCGACGCGCACAAGTTCTGGGGTGTCGTCATCCTCTCGACGCTCCACCTCTACCCGATCATGTACCTCAACGTCGCAGCCGCCCTGGCAAACGTCGATCCGAACCTGGAAGATGCCGCGCGGAACATGGGAGCCGACCGCTTCACGCTGTTCCGAACCGTCACGCTGCCGTTGATGATGCCCGGCTGCTTCGCCGGGGCCATCCTCGTCTTCATCTGGGCATTCACCGATCTCGGAACGCCGCTCATGTTCGACTATCGGAGCGTCGTGCCGGTGCGCATCTTCGACGCGAGCCGCGAGGTCGCGTCCTCGCAGGGAGCGTACGCACTCGTCGTCATCGTCATTCTGCTGACGGCGTTCTTCTTCTTCGTGGCGAAGCGCCTTGCCGGGTCGAGGCGCTACGAGATGATGGCACGAGGTCACACCGGATCGCTGGAGGTGAAGGCGGAGGGCTGGCGGATACCGCTCGTCTACTTCGTCGTACTGGGCGTGACTGCTATCGCGATCCTGCCGCACATCAGCGTTGTGCTGACCTCGGTGGCTCAGGCAGGCACGTGGTCCGGTGGACTCTATGAGCAGGTGGAGTGGATGGGCAGCATCCTGCCGCGCGAGTTCGTCGGGGACCACTACCGGCGCATCTTCGCCCCCGGAGGCGGCGAGCAGTCGTTGGACGCCCTTCGCAGCATCCAGAACAGCTTCAAGTACTCCATCGCCAGCACGGGTATCGACCTGGTTCTCGGCGTCGCACTGGCGTGGATGCTGACCCGACGACGCATCCCGTTCCGCAACACGCTCGACGCCGCCGCGATGATGCCGCTGGCGCTGCCGGGGATCGTCATGGCGTTCGGCTACGTCGGGAGCTTCGGGATCGGCGTATTCGCCGAGGGAAACGCGCTAGACATCTTCAATCCGCGCATCAACCCGACGGTGCTACTCATCATCGCCTATTCGGTCAGGCGGCTGCCCTACATGATGAGGTCGGCGGTGGCGGGGTTCCAACAGACGAGCGTGACGCTGGAAGAGGCGTCGAGCAACTTGGGCGCCACACCGGCGCAGACGATGCTCAAGATTACGCTGCCGCTCGTGACGGCGAACCTGATCGCCGGCGCTATCCTGGCGTTCTCGTTCGCCATGCTGGAGGTGTCAGACAGTCTGATCCTGGGCGGTCTCGCGGTCGGCTACGATCCGATCACGAAGGTCATCTACGAGCTGTCGAACCGCCTCGGAGACGGACAGTACGTCGCCAGCGCGATGGGCGTCCTGGCGATGGGATTGCTCACGGTCGCGCTGCTCGTCGCCGCCAAGGTACTGGGTCGGCGCATGGGCGACTTGTTCCGCGCGTAGGCTCACGTCACGCGGAAGTTTCCGAAGACAGCCTGAGCAAGCCAGCCCGCGATGGGCGGGAACGCGAACGTGCTGACGAACCGCACGAGCGTGAACCGCCAGCCGAGTATCCCGATCTCCATCGGCAACCGGGCGACCGCCCAGAGCGACCACGACGTGAGGAGCGCGACGGACGTGCCGACGCTCGCCCCAGCCTTCAACAGTCCGAGCACGACCGGCAGGCTGACGTAGGGCCCGCCCGGCATGAAGCCACCGACCACGGTTCCGATCAGGATGCCGCGCCACCCCGATTCCGCCCCGATCCACTTCGAGAGCAGCTCGCGGGGGATGAGCACCTGCATCATGCCTGCCACCAGGAACGCGAAGACGAGCAGCGGGAGGATCGACAGCAGCATATTCCCTGCCAGCTTCGCCCCTGCGATGTGCTGGTTCGTCCCGTTGCGGTAGCCCACGAACACCAGGACAACGGCAAGCGCCGCCATGACGAGCGTCGGGAGGAGCATGGGACGCGCTCTCCTCTTGGGTCGTGCTGGTACAGTTGATGGGTTTTCCATCGACGTTGCCTCCAAAGGCGCCAAGGCAACTCAGGACACGGGGATCGTCGGCTCACGAGGCGACAGCCCAAGGGGGTCGTTCACCTGCGCGCCGGATGGCGCGGGCACATCGCCGCGCAGCAGCGGGTCGTCCGTGCGTTCCATCCATCGGTCGAGCCGACCGCGCATGTCCGCGAGCACGTCTGCCATCGCGGGATCCGCGACGACGCTGGACGTCTCGTTCGGGTCGAACGCCAGGTCGTAGAGCTGCTCGCGTGCGACGATCCGCGTGCGCCATCCGTTCTCTAGCCACACGTTTTTGCTGGGGCTGTCGTCGCAGTTCGGCAGCACCGGCGTCGGCTGGTTCCCGTAGCGACGGATGTACTTCCACCGCTTCGTGCGCACCGCGCGCTGCGGCTCGTACGCGGCGTGGTAGGTGACTTCGGCGTAGACGTCCTCGTTTACCTCGTCCGCGTCGCCGCGCACGAGCGGCATTAGCGACTTCCCCTGCGCCCACGACGGAACGTCGATACCGGCGACTTCGCAGAGCGTCGGCATGATGTCGATGTGCGACACGATCCCGTCGACGACGCGTCCTCCGCTGAAGCCTCCGGGACCTCGTATGATGAGC
Organism: Candidatus Poribacteria bacterium; assembly: GCA_016866785.1. NCBI lineage: Bacteria > Candidatus Poribacteria > Candidatus Poribacteria bacterium. Next base: position 32,558 of record VGLH01000002.1, on the reverse strand, counting down.
AGAACGCCGATCCCGTGGTCGGTCAGGTTGCACTTCATCCCGGGAAACGCCAGCCCGTGATCGGTCGTGTTCACGACGAGCGTGTTCCCAGCCAGTCCGGACGCCTCGAGGGCGTCGAGGACGGTTCCGATGTCTGTGTCGAGTTGCCGGGCTGAGGTGCGGTACGCCGCCATGTCTCGCCGCGTCTCCGATGTGTCAGGCAATGGCGCAGGAGGACGACAGTAGCGCGGATCGTCTTCCGGGCCCGGTTGCGGGAACTCGCGGTGCGTCGTGAAGAATCCGCACGACAGGAAGAACGGCTGGCTCGGAGCGTTCGACAGGAACCGCGCTGCCGCTCCGGCGATATCGCGGCCGGGGGTCAGGATAATCTCGTCGTACCCGATGGCGGATGCGTCTCGCGCGACGTGCTGCACGCCGCACAGCGTTGACCGGTAGCCGGCTTCCCGCAAGACATGGACGATGTGCTGCCGGTAGTCGTTCAGCGAGAAGCCGCGATGCGCGAGCCCCAACATGCCGCTGGAGTGTGCGGACTGGCCTGTGAGGAGCGCGGCTCGGCTCGGAGAGCAGGTCGGAGCCGCACAGAAGGCATGGCGGAACACGATGCCTTCGTCGGCGAGCCGCTGGAAGTTGGGCGTCGGCACGTCGTAACCGTAGGGCTGGATGTACCGACCTGTGTCGTGCGAGTGCAGATAGATGATGTTGGGTCGAGCCATGGGTTGTCCTTCCCGCGGTCGTGCGCGTCACGGAGCGGCGTCGCGCCAGACGAACTCGCCGCGTTCGACGCTCCAGTCGTTGCCGAAGAAGCCGGTGACCCGGACGCCTGCCGTCGGTTCCGTCAGCGTCTCCGAACCCATCACGGTCACATCGGCGTACCCAACGCCGGAGAGGAAGTAGGGCAGGCGGTCTGTGAGGCGCGAGCCCACGATGCCGGTTCCGCTGACGACACCGACGCTTGCCGTGTCGCTGTCAGCTCGTGGATAGACGAATAGGCACGCCAGGTCATCCCCCTGGACCGCCCTGTCGCCGATGGCGACCGATCCCCGTGTCACACGTACCGGGCAGTCGGGAAGCAGGACGCTCCACGCGGCGTTCGTGTCGGCGTTCCCGTAGAGAATGACGCTCCGGTCTGTGTACTCCGACGGCGAGAAAGCCGCGTCGTCGATGATTTCGACAGAACCGTTTCCGCGATACCACCACTGTTCGGAGTCGTACCGAGCCTTCGCCCGAGCCCAAGTCGTCTCGGCTTCCGAGCCGCGCGTCCCGACGACGAACACGAACCGGTTGGTGAAGGCTGCCTTGAAGAGCCCACCGCGCACTGGGCCCTTCGACCAGCTATCGGCAGCCGGCGCATGAGTCCAGCCATCGGGCGTACGTGCCAGGACCAGCCGACCGTTCGTTGGCGCTGGAACCGTGAGGTGCGAACCGTCGAGCTCGACGACGATCTCTCCGTCGGTCAGTACCGACGCGTCGAGCGACAGCCTCTCGACGTTTTCCGTGGTTCCACGGAACCGGCGTCGGTGTGGGTCCATGGTCACATCTGCCGAGCTCGGTACTAGCGCCCGCTGTTGCGCCTCGATGCGAAGCCAGTGAGAGTCGGCAGACGCCGACGGATTCGCAGTGATGAACCGGACGCGTCGTGTTGCCCGGTCAGAAGGCACGGCGTGGCGGGCGAAGAAATCGAACATCGGTGCCCAGTCCACACAGTCGGCGCCCGGCTCGTCCGACGCGTCCCACCAGTGCCCCGCGCCCGGCTGCTCGAAGTACTGGAAGTCCTTGTGGAACGGCTCGAGCTGCTCGCGCATCTGTCGCGCCTGCTCGACCGGCACGTTGTCGTCGGCGTCGCCGTGGAGGACGTAGACGCCGTAGTGCTCGTAGTTCGGCACGAGCGCCAGCGTGTCGCTCGATGCCGCAGCACGCGTCAGGAGCCCGTCGCCGAAGTAGCTGGGCGAGTCCGGTTCGCGCCGGCCGCTGTACGTGCGGAAACTGATCCACCCAGCGCTGGGCCCGATGGCGGCGAAGCGCGACGGAACCGTACCTCCCACCTGCCACGTGCCGTGCCCGCCCATGGAGTGTCCCGTCAAGTACGTCCGCGACGGATCGGTGCGCAGCGATGACTGTGCCAAGTCGAGCACCTCGATGGCGTCGATCCTGCCCCAATCCTCCCAATCGAAACCGTAGGGGCGACGGTTCGTCGGCGCGACGATGTGCGCCCACGACTTCGGCGAGTAGGCGTCCGCCTGACCGATGGCTTCGACGCCCGCGCCGTGGAGCGTCAGTACAAGCGCCGGACGGGAGCCGGACTCACCGTAGGAGGGATTCACCGCGTAGTACTGGACGCTCCCGTCGATACCGCTGACGAACGTCACCTTTCGCGTCTGCGTCGAGGTGCGGACGCGAAGGGTCGTCGTCTGCTCGTGAAGGGCGGCTCTGGACGCGCTCAGGAGCGTCAGCCGGAGCGGGACTTCGGTGTGGTCAGCGATCGGCTCTGCCGCGATGCGGAACTCGACCTTGCGCATGCTGAGCGGCGCGATCGCCGGTGTGTCCGTCTCGACAACTGAGTTGCCGATCTGGGCGGCGATCCGCGCGCCAGTGAGCGCAGCCGATGAGGCGTTGACGACCACGGCAGCGCTCCACATGTCGGAGGCTTCGCCGGCAATGAGGTCGGGAAGGGTCATGTCGGGCGCCTGGATCATCGACGGAGCGTCGGGCTCGACGAGTCGGACGCGCAGCCGGCCTCGCCCGGCGGCGAAATAGAGGTCGTTCCTGCCTGAGCGGAGACGGACGGGAAGCCGAACGATCCCTGTGCCATAGAGATCGCCAACGCGTGGTTCTCCGTTGACCGTGACCTCCCGCGTGCCTGACGCTTCGAGGATCATCACACGCGCATCCGGCACGTCCACGGCGACATAGGCGTATCCGCCTCGGAACGAGCCCGAGAAGTTCCCGTCGGCGTCGAGCTCGGACCGCTCCCAGACGGCGCTCTCGCCGTCTGCCAAGGCGATGGCGTCTCCCTCTTGCGGCGGCGGGGCGTCGCGGATAATCTGAGCCTCGACGAAGTCTGTGTGAAGAGGCGTTCGCCCGGTCCGGGCGACGCGAGCGATCATCAGACAGCTTGTCGGCACGATCGGTTCGGCACACACTGGCGACAACGCCGAAGGCGAGAGGACGACTGCTGCCAGCAGGCACATGAGCGACGCCGGGCAACGCATGAGTGGGACTCCTCGGAGCGCGCGGGTCGTGTCGCGGGACACGACCTTAGCACACAGGCGCGGAAGGCATCAATCCACGGCACGTCGGGCATTGGGAAGAGGCAATCCGTCACATCGGGGGCAGCAATGGCGTTGGGCATATTCGGGCAGATGGTCCGGAGCGAGCTCGAGGACGTTGTCGGCGAGGCGTTCGTCTCGACGGACGAGACGGATCGGCTCGTCTACTCGACCGACTGGTCGTGGATGGCGCAGATGTGGCTCGACAGGGGCCAGCCGCTGTCGAAGCCGGACGTCATCGTGCATCCGGGGTCTCCGGAAGAGATCGCGGACATCATGAAGATCGCCAACGGGTACCGGATTCCCGTCGTACCCTACGGCGGCGGATCGGGAACGCAGGGCGGAGCGTTGGCGACGCACGGAGGCATCGTCGTCGATACCAAGCGGCTCAGTAAGATCATCGAGATCGACGAGAAGTCGCTCAAAGCCACAGCGCAGGCGGGGATCATCAACGAGCAGCTCGAGTGGGCGCTCAACGAGAAGGGCTTGACCTTCCCTCACTATCCCGCATCCTCCAACTGCGCGACGCTCGCTGGCTTTCTCGCCGCGCGAGGAACCGGTACGATCAGCACGAAGTACGGAAAAGCTGAAGACCTCGTCATGACGATGCAAGTCGTTCTCCCCAACGGGACGATCATCCGCACGCCGGCTGTCCCCAACCACTCGTCCGGTCCCGACTTCGGACGCATCTTCCTCGGGGCTGAGGGCACGATGGGCATCATCACCGAGGCGACGGTTCAGGTGGATCATATCCCGGAGGCGCGGTATCTCCGAGCGCTCTTGTTCGAGGACCTGTCGAAGGCTCTCGAAGCGGGACGACGGCTGATGACGCGGCGGCTCGATCCGTTCGTCATTCGGCTCTACGACGCACATTCGACGGCGTCGCAGGTGAAGCGCGTGCTCGGCTACGAGCTCGAGGGCTCCTACATGGTCGTCGGGTTCGACGGCGACCCGGACATCGCCGCGCTCCAGGAACGGAAGGCGATGGCGATCTTCGACGAGCTCGGCGCACGCGACCTGGGCAGGGAGCCCGGCGAGCGCTGGTGGAACCATCGCTACGACTTCTACTACCCGCCCAAGAGCCTCAAGCTTCCGTGGATGTACGGCACGACGGAGACGGTCACGACCTATGACAAGATCGAGGCGCTTTACTGGGCGAAGAAGCGCGCAGTCGAGGAGACCTACGCCGACCATGGCGTCCAGTACATCGGACACTTCTCGCACTGGTACCACTGGGGTGTCAGCCTCTACGACCGGTTCATCATCGAGGAGCCGCCCGAGGACGCCGAAGAGGCGCTCACCCTCCACAACCGCGTCTGGACCACGGCAGTGCGGGCGTCTTTCGAGCACGGCGGGATGATCAATGACCACCACGGGGTTGGACTGAAGCTCGGCCGCTTCGCGCGGATGCAGTACGGGCCCGCGTGGGACCTGCTCGTCAGCCTCAAGAAGGCGATCGACCCCAACGGCATCATGAACCCCGGCAAGATCGGCTTCGGAGCTTAGGAGACCGCCATGCAGATCATCGACTCCACTCCGATCAGCGACAACTGCCGCTATTGCCTCATGTGCCGGCACGTCTGCCCAGTCGGGCACGTGACGCGGCGCGAGTCGCTCACGCCCCACGGCTGGGGTCTGCTCATCGCGTCGGTCGAGCGCGGACTGATCGCGTGGGACGAGAAGACGGTCGATGTCCTCTACGCTTGTGCCGACTGCGGCACATGCCGCGCCAACTGCGTGACGGATCAGGCGCTGCCAGACGCCATCGCACTGGCAAGGCAGTCGGTGATCTCGGCAGGTCTGATGCCTGACGTCGTCGCTGACCTGGACGCGAGGCTTCGCCAGTTCGGGAACCCGTATGGCGAACCATCGTCCTCGGACCCCGTCGCGAAGGCGGCGGACGCCCTGTTCGTGGGGGACGACGCGAAACACGCCTGGAGCTCGGCGCTCGACGCCGCACTCAGCCTCCTCGAACGCGCAGGCGTAAAGCCAGCCCTGATCGGTGTTGGGCGGAACAGCGGTTACTTGCCGGCGTCGCTCGGACTCTACGAAACGGCAAAGAGCATCGCAGAGGCGAACCTGGCGGAGCTCGCTGCAACGGGAGCGCGGCGGCTGTTCGTCCTCTCGGCTGGCGACTACGACGCCTTCGCGCGGCTCTACGACGAACGGCTCGGGCTGGCTCTGCCTGACGGCGTCGAGGTGATCGAGGTCGTGTCGTTCCTGTCTGGGGCGGCGGAGTCGGGTCGGTTGCGGCTCCGCGCGGCGGACGGTTTGGGCAAGTGCGCCTATGTCGATCCGACGCACGCTGTCCGAGTCGCATCGCGTCACGAAGCCCCGCGTCGGCTCTTGGGTACGGTCGTCGGGGGTCCGCCGGTCGAGCTCTTCTGGCGGCGAGAGCGTGCGCACCCGTCGGGCAACACGGCGTTGCAGTTCACGCAGCCGAAGATATCGAACCACCTGACGTACTCGCGTCTCGATGACGCCAAGAACGTCGGGGCGGAGACGGTCGTGACCGAGTGCTCCGGCACACTGGCGCAGCTTGCCAAGCACGCCCCGAAGTTCGGCGTGCGCGTGCAGGGGCTCTACGAGCTGCTCGCCGCGAACGTCGCCTGACGGCAATCGAGGAGACGCAACGCATGAGCAAGAGCGTCGTTGTCATCGGGACACTCGATACGAAGGGCCCCGAGATCGCCTATCTCCGGGATCGCCTACGGTCGCTGGGGCTGTCTCCCATCGTCGTGGATTCGGGTATCCTGGGCGAGCCGTTGGGCATCGAGCCGGACATCTCCCGCGCGGAAGCCGCGACGTACGGCGGCTTCACGATCGAGCAGCTTCGGAACGCAGGGAGCCGGGGCCGTGCCGTCCACGGGATGCGCGAGGCGCTTCGGACGCTGTCCCTTGAGCTATACCGACAAGGGAAGTGCCATGCGATGGTGAGCATGGGCGGCGCCGAGGGAGCCGTCATGGGCGCTGCGGCGATGATGGTGCTGCCAGTCGGCGTGCCGAAGGTGCTCGTCTCGCCCATCGCGTCGGGGAAGCACTACTTCGCGCCGTTGGTCGGCACGCGCGATATCATGACGGTCCACTCGATCGTGGACATCCTCGGGCTGAATCCCGTCGCCTGCACGGTCTTCGACAATGTCGCGGCGGCGATAGCCGGGATGCTCGCGCATGGCCACGAGCTGCCCGAGCCCGAGGGCAAGTACGTCGCCGTCACGATGCTTGGGAACACGACGACGGCAGTCATGTCGCTGAAGACGCGTCTCGCGGAACACGGGTACGAGGCGGTCATCTTCCACTCGAACGGCGTCGGCGGGCCCGCCATGGAGGAGCTCGCCGAGGCGGGGCAGTTCGTCGGTGTCATCGACTTCACGACGAACGAGGTCTACGACCCGATGGTCGGGGGCATCCACGACGGCGGACCGGACCGCCTGAAGCGCGTCGGAGCCGTCGGGCTCCCGCAGGTGATCGTTCCCGGTTGCATCGACTTCAGCGTCTTCAACGCCGGGACGGTCCCCGAGCCGTTGCGAGACCGCCCGGTCTACGACCACAATCCTGAGTACACACTCGTGCGCACATCGCACGACGAGATGATCCAGTTGGGTCACCTGTTCGCCGAGAGGCTCAATCCTGCGAAGGGATCGGTCGTCATCGCGGTTCCGACACGCGGACTGTCGATCCCGAACACGCCGACGGGTCCGTTCTGGAATCCCGACGCGGACGCTGCCTTCCTTGCCGCGTTGCGAGCCGACCTGCGAAGTGACATCCCGGTGATGATGTTCGACCGCCATGTGAACGAGACGGCGTTCGGACTGGAGGTGGCGGATGTGTTCCTGAACGTCATGGCGAAGGAGGATCGCGCGTGAGCGATGCGGAGTTCCGAGCTAAGTTCCGATCGTGGAATCTGGCTGAGCTGACGATCACGGACATCAAGGAGTACCTCCAGCACAAGGACACGGTGCTGGTTCCGATGGCGAGTCTGGAGCAGCACGGGCCCCATCTGCCGCTGTGGACGGACACGCTGACCGCCGTCGAGATATCGCGACGGGTCTGCAGCCAGATCGCCGTGCTGCACACGCCGCCCATCTGGATGGGCTATTCGCCCCAGCACATGCACCGTCCGGGCGAGGGGCGAGGCACGATCACGGTTCGCAGCACGACGCTGCTGAACCTTATGTACGACGTCGCGCGGAGCCTCATCCACCATGGGTTCAACCGGATCATCTTCATCAACGGACACGGCTCCAATGTGAAGATCGTCGATCCTATCCTGCGCAAGCTGCGCTACGAAACCGGCGCGTTGATCGCCTTTGTGAAGCCCTACATGGAGAACTACGTCGGCATCCTCAAGGGACTCATGGAGAACCCGCCCGAGGAGACGCCCGGCTGGCACGCCAGCGAGTTGGAGACGTCCCAAGACCTCGCCTGGAGCCAGGAGTTCGTGCGCATGGAGCGCGCGGAGTTCACGAAGGCGCACATCCCCGAATACCTCCCCAAGAGCTTCGAGAAGAAGGACGGTATGCCCGACGTCGAGTTCGAGGGCTACAAGTATTTCACGTTCCCGATGGATCACCACGAGTTCATCGAGAGCGGCGTCATCGGGAATCCGCTGAGGGCGACGGCGGAGAAGGGCGAAGAGGCTTTTCGTCGGCTGGCGGAGCACGTCGCCCGAGGCGTTCAGGAGCTGACGAAGGTGCCCGTCAACGTCCACGACCGCGAGTTCGTCGACCGCGCCTTCTAGCTCGTCCGAGACCCGACGACACGGAGGAGACGACCATGAAGATCGGGATGCACAACTGGATGCGACCCGAGCCGCTCGAACAGACCGTCGAGCGGTTGGCGCGCTTCGGCTACGACGCCATCGAGATCAGCGGCGAACCGGAGCTGTACCCCATCGACGAGACGCGCAAGACCCTCGAAAAGCACGGGATCACGTGCCGAGGTTCCGTTTCGATCATGACGGAAGGACGGGGACTCACACTCGCTGACAAGTACCTCCGCGAGGGAACGATCCTCTACCTGCAGGACTGTATCCGCATGGTCGCCGGTCTGGGCGGTCAGATCATGACGACCGTGCCGGCGACGGTCGGAAAGACGGCTCCGGACGCCTCCATCGAGCAGGAATGGGAGTGGGCGGTCGATGGCATGAAGCGTGTCGCCGACGTCGCCCGCAAGCTCGGTGTCCAGATCGCCATCGAGCCGATCAACCGGTTCGAGACCTACTTCATCAACCGTGGCGAGCAGGCGGTCGCCCTCGCGGACGCCATCGGGGAGGACATCGGCATCTGCGTCGACGCCTTCCACATGAACATCGAGGAAGAGGATTCGCTGGCGACGATCCGCTCTCTGGGCAAGCGCCTCCTCGACTTTCACGTCGCCGACAGCAACCGGAAGCCTCCGGGTCTGGGGCACGTGAACTGGAGGGACATCGTGGACACGCTCAAGTCGGTCGGCTACGAAGGGCACCTCACGGTCGAGTTCGTCAACCCCGTCGAACGGACGATTCTCGCTGGGACACGCGCCGACGACTCGGCGGAGGGTCCCGCGTCGCAGCTCAAGTTCATCCAAGACCACGGTGGCGGCGTTCTGACCGACGAGGAATACTCGGCGGCGACGAAGGCGTCCGTGGACTACCTGCGGGCGCTGCTCTAGCCCAGGTGCTTGAGGAGGAACGCTTCGAGTCGGTCGGCGAAGGGCCCCGTGATCGCGTGCTCGTGCATCTCGCCGACGAACTCGCAGCGTTCCTCCGCCCCGTAGAGCTCGTACACCTGCCGCGAGAACGATTCGATCTGCTGGAACCCGCTGAGGGGCCACCAGTCGTCCGGCGTGTTCGCCTGAACGAGCAGGGGCCTCGGCGCGACGGCCGCGTGCAGGTGCTCCGTGTCGCACACCTCGATGAGCCCGAACGGATAGGGCGACACGTCTCCGAGCGCCCGGTAGCGGCTCATCTCGACTGCCCACGCCGTGAACGTGGTTCCCGACGCGACCGGAGCGACGGCGGCGAAGCGGTTGTCGAGCCCGCCTGCCATCCACGTCGTCATCCCGCCCTGGCACAGGCCTGTAATTGCTACCCGATCCGACCGCACGTCGTCGCGCATCCGCAGGTACTCGCCGACGCACATCGCCTCGGCGGCTCGGAGCGCGAGCTGACTGATGCCCAGCAGGTTCCCGATGCCCATGACGTGGGTCATCGCGCCGGGCATCGTGTTGTGGCTCGTCTCGCCGAAGGGCGCGTGATCGAGAATCGCCGTCACGAACCCGTGCCTCGCCATCCGTTCGCCGAACCGCATGAACTGCGGCTCCCACTTCGTCTGGGGCCATCCGGGGCACAGCACGATGCCAGGTCCGCCGTCTGCCTTCGGTTCTGCCGGCTTCACGACGAAGGCAGGGATCGCGTAGTCGGCGTCGGCGGGGATATCGACGCGCTCAAGCCGAGCATGAGAGGCGATCACCGTGTCGCTGCGAATGACAGCTTCCTCCGTCGGTTCGAGATACGGGACGCCGATACGGGAACGGAGCCGAGCGCGCATGTCGTCGCGCCAGCCCTCCCAGGACGCGACGTCCGCGAACTCACGCGGCAACTTCGCGGAGGCTTCAGCGACGCGACGCGCCAGCCAACCGATGGCATCGTTCGAGAGACGCGGAACCGACATGGGCGGACCCTCCCATCTGTGTTCGGCTAGGAGACGACGGGCGACGGCTGGATCAGGAGTTCCTGCAGCTCTGCGTTGGGCGGCAGCGATGCGATGCTGACGATCAGTTCTGCGAGCGACTTGCAGGTCATCGCGTTTGGGCTCGCGGTTCCGGGCCCCAAGATGTCGGTGGCGATGGGCCCCGGGCAGAATGTGGTGACGCGCACCCCGGATCCGCGCAGTTCGAGGCTCGCGGAGCGTCCCATGCCCAGCAGCGCGTGTTTGCTCGCGACGTAAGGAGCCATCCGTGGGATGCCCCGGATCGCCGCGTCGGACGCGATGTTGACGATTAGTCCGCCGCCCGACGCCACCATGCGACGCGCCGCCTCGCGCATGACGACGAACGCGCCCACGACGTTGACGGAAAATGTCTGGCACAGCTCCTCTGTTGCCGTATCGAGCAGCGGCTTGATGCGAGCAATGCCGGCGTTGTTGACGACGATATCGAGTCGATCCAACCGCTGCATCAGGTCGCAGACGGATTCCTCGTGACGGACGTCGAGGGTCACGAGCTCGAAGTCGCCGCCGATGGCTTCGAGCCGCGAGCGCGTCTCCTCGAGCGCTTCCGGGTCGCGACCGGTTCCGCAGACGCGTGCTCCGGCGGCGAGGAACGCTTCGGCAACCGCTCTGCCCAGACCACGGCTAGCACCCGTGACGACGACGTGCTGGCCCTTGACGGTCATGGGTTCACCTCACTGACGGGGATGTGCTTCCAGTTGTGCTCAGGAGTGTAGCCCAGATCACGGGTCGCGCTCTCCCACTCGTACCGGCTGTCGGCGCGTCCTGCCACGATGTGGTAGCAGCCCGACGTCAGGTCTGATACCAGCGCCAGCTCGACCGCCTGCGCAACATCTCGCGGATCGACATGCATGAACCAATAGCGCGGGTCTCCTGCGGGCTTGGCAGGCTCGCGGTTCAGCCCGTCTCCGGCGATGATGCCGGGTCTCAGGTGGATCACACGAAAGCCGTGTGCCTGTGCGCTCGCGTCCAAGACCTGCTCTGCGAGTCGCTTGGCGAGGCAGTAGAAAAGATCGCCGGGCGCGTAGACGCACGGATCGCCAACAGCGTACGGATGGTCGGAACGCGCCGGAGTGCCGGACGCGATGACACTCGATATGTGGACGATGCGTCTCACGCCCTGCTGAGCGCACGCTTCGGCGACGTTCCAGGTGCCCTTCACCATGACATCGGCGAAGAGCCCATGCGGCTTGCCGAAACGCTCGCGGACGAGCGCGACCGTGTGCACGACAGCATCCTGATCACGACAGGCGGCACGCACGTCATCGAACGACGTGATGTCCCCGCGACTGAACGGCAGGTCGGAGCGGTCGGCGGGCGGTTCCACACGATCCATCAGCGTGAGATCGCAGGATTGCCGCAGGCGCGATGCGATGGAGCCCGCAAGATAGCCGGAACCGCCCGTGATGAGCACGCGAGCCCTAGCCATCGGAGCCCTTCACATCGGCGAACACCCCCGAGTTGCGGGAGCGCACGGCTGCGTCGATGAGCGCGAGCGTCTGCAACGCATCGTCGAACGGGGAGCGCACAAGCGACGTATCGCCCGTCTCGATGGCACGCAGCCACGCCGCCGTCTTGTCCAGCCCGAGCGAGCTCTGCGCCGGAGCTGGTTCGTCAACGTCCTTGCCGTGCAGGTAGCCCTTGATCCGACCCTCGGTGATGTTGGCTTGGAGCCGCAGATGCGGACCCGTGACCTCCAGGTCGAAGGCGAATCGCTCGGTCCCGCAGTGGTTCATGTGCGTCCCGAAGACGCCGTTGTCGAGCTCGTAGGAGACCTGGATGGCGTTCTCCGAGTCGAACTCGGCACGGTCGTGCGCCATGTTCTTGACGGCGAAGGCGTGGGCGCGTATCGGCTTCGGGTCGCCAAGGACGTAACGCAGGGCGTCGAGTATGTGCCCCGCCTGCTCCGGCAGGGGCCCGCCGCTGTGCTCGATCTGCAGGAACCATGGGTTCATGCGGAAGCTGAGGTAGTAGTCGACGGTGCACACCGTCCGCGCCAGGTGGATGGTCTGACCGGCGAGCATTTCGCGCAGCCGTTCGTAGAGCGGATGGTAACGAAGCTGCAGCCCGACAGCCGCCAGCACGCCTGCGTCGCGGACCAGGCGCTGGCAGGCGAGCCCATCGCGCATCGTGAGCGCCGGTGGCTTCTCGATCATCAATGCGACGCCATGCTCGCAAGCCAGCCGGATCGGCTCGATACGTGACGCCGGCGGCGTCGCGACCACCAACCCGTCGGGCTCCCCCGTGAAGAGCTCATCGAGATGGGTCGTAGCCGCTTCCGCGCCGCACTCGTTGGCAAGCGCGCTGGCTGCTTCGGCGTTGACATCATGGACGGCGCCGACGCGGGCCCCGTAGGTTCCGATGGATCGCGCGTGAGCCCTTCCCATCGAGCCCGCGCCCGTGATGGCGATCCGCAGCATCACATGGCTCCTTCACCAACCCGAAGTACGACGTAGTCGCGTCTCGGTATGCGCACTGTCGTCTCGCCGTCCTGCCAGCTCGCGACTCGCTCGCCGCTGGTCGGATCGACGATGGGTCCATCCGTTGCTGTCGCGCTGGACAGAACCGCCGACACAGCCTGATCGTTGAAGTTGCACAGCACGAACAGGTCGCCGAATCGGTAGACGCCAACCTGAGAGCGAACCGACACGCTGACCGGCGCTTTGGGGAGAGCCGCAGTCCGGATCGCGTCGACGACTGCCTGCGGCAGATGGGGGAGCGACACGGGCTCGCCCGTCGTCACGCGTCCCGATCCCTCGGCGTACTGGAAGGTCGTCGTGTTCAGCACGTGCACCGTGCCCTGCCCATATGCACGCGATGTGAGCACCGGGAAGGAACCGTTGGCGCAGATCGCCGATGCGAGCGTGTTCGCTCCTGCCGGAACCGGACGCGCGCTGAACCGGACGTGCGCCTCGCCATCGGCTCGTGCGCCGCCGACGGCGAACCGGAACGTCCACGAGTCGCTCCGAGCGACGGGCGGGCTCGCAAGTCCCGCCGCTTCGAGGACATGCGTGTCGTGCGCCATCGCTTCGACGTAGCCCGGCGTCAGCAGGAGCGTTCCGCCGCTGCGAGCGAACGCGAGAGCCCGCTCGGAGAGATCCGCGTCGCCGGCTGCGTGGACGGCGAGGCAGACGGCATCTGCCTCGACCGGGAACTCGTGCGCCATCACGAGTGGCAACCCCAGCATGCCGAGATAGTCCGGCAGGTAGGTCTCGTCCCTGCCATCGGAGCCCGTCGGCTTGACGAACGTGACGCCTTGCGCCCGGCGCGATCCCAGTGCGTCGGCGAGCCGGGCGAGGCGAAGGGTCTCCCTCAACAGCGCTGCTGTGTTCTCGACGGCGGGGTCCCAGAGCGCAGGATCGTAGTGGAACCGGATGCACTCGCGGGCTCCAGCGAGGACGCTCTGCACTGCCTGCTCGACGTAGCGCTCCGGGTAGCAGTTGATGAAGTCGAACCACGCGCCGCCGATGCGTTCCCCGGACAGCGACGCGAGCCAAGAGTAGTTGGCGAAGGCTTGGTACGGATGCACATACTCGACCAGTGTATCGCGGATCTCGGTTCCGACCCAGACCTCGTCGAAGCGGCTCGGATGGCTCGTCACATCGTATCCGAAGGCGTGGAACCGGTCGTACCACTGCGGGTACTTGATGACGACGTGGATATCCGGATTGACGGCTCGCGCAGGACCCAAGATGCACTCAGCGGCGATATGACGCATGAGCGATGCGTAGTAATCGACCCACGTTGACGTGCCACGCGCATCCCGGCACTCGTCACACTGGCACTGAGTGCAGAGGAAGTCGTCGACGATGAGCTCATCGAACAGACGCGCTGTCCGCGTGACGATGTCCGCCAACTCTCGTTGAGTGGACCGATTCGTGTAGCACAGCCACCAGCGTCCGTGCGTCGACGCCTTGCCCGTGCCAGCAGTCGGCGTGATGCCTGCGGCGACGCCGATCCCAGCTTGTCGGATCGTGTCGCGCGCGGTGCTGAGCACTTGCTCGCCGGGGAAATGCCCGCCGCGAAGGCAGTCGAGGTACACCTTCGTGACGCCATTGGCGCGCCACAGCCGGATCGCCTCGTCCAGTCCCTCGGCGCTTGACAAGAGCCGCGTCACGTTCTCGGCGGGTACGTAGGCGCTGAACCGGAGGGGTCCGTCGGAACCACGAAGTCGAGGGGAATCCATCGTGTCCTTCCTCGAGCGCGTGTGTCAGAAGTGCAGGCGCAGCGCCCGCTCCAGTGCCACAAACGCCGTCGACGGGTTCGGCTTGCCATCCCAACTGTCCCAGTACGGTGAGAGCGGGGTCGTGTCGTCGTGCACTTTGTGGATCACGTCGCCTTCGGCGGTAGTTCCTTCGGGCTTCCAGTCGGGCCCGAGCGTCTCGCGCGCCTTGCGCAGCAGCTCCGTCGAGCGAGCCGCGTCCTTTGCTTTCCACGCGATGTAGGCTCGGAGGAAGTACGACCCCGTTGCTCGCGGATTGCTATGGGCAGCCCATTCGAGCCGCTGTCGGCTTGTCTCGAGGTCGCCGCGCATCAGGGCGATTTCCCCAAGCGTCAGCAGCGCGCCGGTCTCCTCCGGGTTGAGTGCGAGCGCCTTCTCAAGGATCGATTGGGACGTATCGAGGTCGCGCTGGGACTTCGCCATGATGGCAAGAAGAGTTCCGTGACGCGCGAAGCCTCGATGGCTGCTGGGATTGACGCGCGTCAACGCCTCGAACTGGTTCAGGGCTCCGGCGATGTCGCCGATCTCCGCCAGCGCGTTGCCCAGGTAGTACCGGGCGTCTTCGTGGTTAGGGTCGATTTCCAACGCCTGCCGGAAGGACCCGACGGCTCTTGCGAAGTCCTTGTCTCGCTTGATGGCGTCCATGCCAGCGCGGTGCAGCCGCCAGAACTCGACGACCTGCTCGCGGCTCAACGACGATTTGGCGGACGAGCCTGCCGCCGACTTGCCGACCTGTCGCGCCGTCGTGTCGCCAACGGTGAGCTCCCACGCGGTGTTCGTCGCCAGGTCGGTGTAGATCGTGGGCTTCTCGCCGGGATAGAGGAGCTCCAGTCGGTCGATCCGAGTCGCGTCGCCCAATCCCACGTGAATGACGCGCGAGCTCTGCGAGAGATAGGACGCGGGGGACAGCGAACGTCGGATGCGGACGCCGCCAACGGTCACGATGACGGTCGCGCCGGTTCCATCGCGTCCCGGGCCCGATCCGTCCTTTGTGCGGATCCGGAACTCCGCCCAGTTGCCGGATTGCATGTCGTTGCGGAACAGCCGAACGCCATCATCCGCCGTCGAGACGAGGATATCCATGTCCCCGTCGCGGTCGTAGTCGCACATCGACAGCCCGCGCGCAACTCTCGGCGTCGCGAGAATCGGGTCGAGGGGAGCCAAGTCGTAGAATCGCTCTCCGTGGTTGCCCCAGAACGCGAACATGGGCTGAGGGCGAAGGCGCTTCGGTGTCTCCTCCGTCTCGATGGTGCTACCGTTCGCAACGACCAGGTCGAGCCAACCGTCGGCGTCGAGGTCGACGAACTCGGCTCCCCAACCGACCGACTGCAGCGCCACCTGTCCCAAGCCCTGCGCATCCGCAATATCCATGAACCGCAACCCATCGCTGCCGGCTCCGGGCTGTCCCTTCATGTCGTTGGACAGGGAGTCGTACAGCGCGTTCTCCTGCGCCAGCCAGTGAGTGATGAAGAGGTCGTCGTCGCCGTCTCGGTTCCAGTCGGCTGCGGCGAGCCCCATCGCGCCGCGATAGTCGGCGACCCATGCTGCGTGACTGATGTCCTCGAACTTCCCTCGACGGTTCAGCCAAAGGACGTTGTCGGACACGTCGTTCGCCACGTAGAGGTCGAGCCATCCGTCGGCGTTGAAGTCATGCCAGATGGCAGACAGACTGCGTCCCTCCGGGTTCGAGACGCCTGCTTTCTCGGCGACCTCATCGAACCGCCCGTCGCCGCGATTGCGGAAGAGGAGATTCTGTTCCGGCTCGTATGAAGACGGGTTCAGCGTGTAGGGAACCGAAGAGCTGTACTGCGTGGACGTTCGCTGCGAGCCATCGCTGGGCTTGTACTGGACGTAGCCGCACACGTACAGGTCGAGGTCGCCGTCCTGGTCGTAGTCGGCGAACGAAGCCGTTGCCCAGAAGCCCTTGGGGGCTGAGAACCCTTTGTCGAGCGACAGCTTGCCTTGGCGGTTCCGGTAAAGCTGGAGAGCGTCGTAGCCTGTGACGAGTAGGTCGAGCCACCCGTCGCCGTCCACGTCGCCCCATGCGGCGCCCATGCCGTGGATACGCGGCTCCGCAAAGCCGACGACTCTCTGGAACGTGCCATCGCCCCGGTTCTCAAAGAGCGACGACGGCGCGAGTTGGGTTTCCGGGGCAGTCAGCGGACCGCCTGCGCTAACGAGGAAGAGGTCCTCGTCGCCGTCGTTGTCGAAGTCGCCCCAAGCCATCCCCGGACCCATATCTTCCGGGAGTTGAGACGTCCTCGCCCCAACGAACGTCTGGAAGTCGGCGATGCCGGCTTCCCGCGTGACGTCCACGAGCTTGGGAGAGGGGGCGTCCGCCGGGATGTCCTTTCGGAGAACGGACGTGATGTCTTTGTCCTCGCTGCCCGGTTCATACGCTTTCGGGCGCGACGCCCAGTACGCGCCGATGCCGATAGCGCCCCCAACCGCTGCGGTTACGGCGAGCCCGATGAGGGTCCACCGTAGCCGTCGGACTCGTCGTCCAGGCTTGCGCCGCGACGGATTCTCGCCAGTGCCTCCGGTCATGTGCCCCTCCGGACGCGGACCTCAGCCTCGGCGCGGTCGATTTCGACCGTCGGGGCACTCACGCCCGACTTCTCGCCGAGAAGGAAATTGAGCAGGAACTGGTCCACCTTGCGGTACTGGAGCTTCGCCGACACGCGGTAGACACCCTCGGTCGCCGGGGCGTCCACATCCATCGACTTGGCGGCGGAGTCCCCTGTAGGCTGCTTGAACTTGGTGTTCGGCGCCAATGCGACGCCCGATGGGCAGGTCACACTGTATTCGACAGCGTCCGAGTGACCCGGGAACAGCGCGCGACGGTAGCGGACGCCGACCATCTCCCACAGGTTGTGGCGGTCGATCAGGTTCCCGTATTGGTCCACCGGTTCCGCCTTGAAGAGGAACGACCCAGGCTCAATGAAGTTCTTGTCGTCTCGCGTCCCGCTGGTGAAGATGACGTTCCCATCCGGGTCGGTCACTTGGATTTCGAGCCAGCTCTGGATGATGTCCAGCGGGCCCGTCGGGTAGTCATGTCCCACCTTGTTTGAGGTGAACACTACGCGGATCGGCATTTTCTCGCCAGGGGCGACGGACTCAGGCACTTCGAGCGCCATCTTGACGATGGGGCCCTCAGTCCACTTGTCGGCGATCTCTGGTACCGGGAAGCTGCCTTTCAGCCACTCCTCGGTCAACTGCACCTGCTTCTCCCACCCCGGCAACTCGAGCAGCTTTGGCATCATCTGGTTCGACGCGATGAAACGATGGCTCCGATGCTTGCCGTCGTTCGCTTTGCGGTTGTAGTCGCCCGTGTCGCCAGCCGCCGGATCGCTGGAATCCACGAGCGGCATGTGGCACTCACGACACTCGATGGACTTCTTGGGATCGCGCTTCTGATCCTCCGTCTCGGCATTCCAGTGGCTCGCCTTCCAGTTGTCGTACTGGTTCTGGAGCTGCACCCATCCGACGCGGTTCACCTCCTGGTCGATGAACTGCTTGTGGCACGCGGCGCAGTACTCAGGAGCCTTGTAGAGCCGCTTGCTGAGCGTGTTGTGCTGCGCTGGGTAGGTGCGGATCAGGAAGTCGCGCATGACTCGCGATAGCCCGGACGTGCTCCATTGCCAGAGGTACTCCGAGGGCTGGGCAATGAGGTAGTTCGCGTTACCCTGCACGTCCGTCTCGCGGATCGCGTGGCACGCGAGGCACGACACGCCCTCCTGATAGCCCTGAAGCCCTGTGAGGTCCTCCACGAAGATGTTCTTCGTGCCGGAGAACAGCGAGATGGGGTCGTGGCATCCACCGCAGTATCGGGTCGATTCCGGTCCGTTCTGCTGCGCCATGACGTTCTGGATGCCCTGGAACAGGACATCCTTCGCCGCGTATCGATGGGCGCTGGGGGTCCACTCCTCCAGAATCTCTTCGTGGCATCCAGACGTGCCGCAGGACTCCGAGCCGCTCAGGGAACGAGCGTCGTAGGCTCCACCGGTCGTCGTGCGGGCTAGACTCGGCGCGAACGCTCGATCCTCACCGTAGAGGAAGCTGTAGTCCGATGGGAACTCGTTGACGTACTCGGTGCCCGAGTAGACGACTCCGAGCACGCCCATCGCGACCATGCCGACGACGGTCGCGACAACCGTGGTCAGGACGAAGCCCCGCGACGCGCGGCTCTCAGGTCGCGACCACACGCGGGAGAGAATGAATGCCACGTGCAGCAATCCGGGAATCAGGACGACGAATGTGGACACCAAGTGGATCGTACGCCACAACGACGAGGTCTTGATGCCGAACAGCCCCTGCCAGGTGACGACGATGCCGGAGAGCGTGCACACGATCAGACCTGCCAGGCCGACGTATCCCAGCAGCACGACGTACGTGAGCGAGTAGGATTTGTAGTCGTCCCAGTGCCACGCATAGTAGGCTGCCATGGGGATCAGCAGAGCGATGCCGAGGATCGTGTGCGCTACGACACCCCACTGGACTACCGGATGAAAAGGACCGAAGGTGATGGCGAGGCCCGTGATCGCCTCGAAGAGCAACACGAACATGCTGATCCGCGCAAGCCAGGATGCCCAACCGACTCTGACGCTCGATCTCGGCTGTGCCATTGTAGGTCTCCCGGGCGCACTCCGTGTCGCCCGTAATGAGGTTACGTCGCAGATGCAAGCACAAGGATAAACCCCCAACGCCACCTCATCCTCGCCATGGCGGGCATATTACATGCCTATGACATCGCCAGCAACATGGTCAAGCCCACGGCTGGAGGATCACCTTGCCGGTGTCGTGAGACGCACAGAGCTCCATCGCGCGCTGGATGTCACGCATCGGCAGTACGTGGGTCACCAGCAAGTCCAGCAGGTCAGATTCCTGGATCACCTGCATGATCTTCGGGAAGAGGTTCAGGTTGTAGTGCCAAGACCCCATGATGGTGAGCCCCTTGCGGATCATGTCCGGGCTGACGCGGATCGCCAGGTCCGCTCCCGATTCGCCGACGTAAGCGACCTTGCCCTTACGACGCGTGGCGTCAATACCCAGGCGCTCCGCTTGGATGTTCCCAGAGCAATCCAGCGACGCATCGACGCCCTTGCCGCCCGTCAGTTCCCGAAGTTGACGAGGGATGTCCTCCTCGTTCGGATCGAACACGCGCTCTGCGCCCATGGCGAGAGCTCGATCCGCGCGGAACCGTACGGAGTCCACGGCGAAGACCCGAGCGCCTCGAAACCTGGCGTTGACGACCGCGCCCAGCCCGACCGGTCCCAGCCCGGTGATGAGAACCGTGCTGAACCGACCGACGCCCATCGTCTCGAAGGCTCCCATCGAGGGACCCAGCGCGCAGCACGCGAGCCCGGCGCGCTCGTACGAGACGCCATCCGGGACCTTCGGAAGGAGCCAGGACGGCTTGAGCAGGTACTGCGCCATCGTGGCATTTCCCTCCGGCGTGCCGTGGAACTCGCGGAAGTTGATCGGTCGCTCGCAGTGGATGTAGTCGCCCGCGACGCAAAGCTCGCACGTGCCGCAAGGCGTTTGCGGCATGACGACGACGCGGTCGCCGACGCGGACCTTGCCCGGTTGCGCGACTTCGACCACCTCGCCGGCGGCTTCGTGACCCATGAAATCGGATGTGCCGCCTCCGAGCCATCCCTTGTACTCGGTGCACATGGGCGCCGCGTGGACCTTCACGACGACCCAGTCGTCCTTCGCCTTCGGATCAGGAACGTCGACCAAGCCTGCCTGTCGTTCGCCGAGTATGACCGCTTTCTGCATGTGGAACCCTATCGTTGGCGTAAGAGATCTCTTGCCGCGCGTCCGGTGGCGGGACGCTGGCGGCTGCTCTTGACGGTGGAGGTCGGTGGGGTTCTAATAGCGCATGATCCCCGGTCGATCAAGGTGCGATGCGCCCGGCGAAGGCGTTGCCATGAACGAGCCGATTGTCGCCTGCCGCGTCCTCGTGAGCGGACGTGTGCAGAACGTCGGGTTCCGGGCGTTCGTGCTCGAGCTCGCAGAGCGCCTCGGGGTCGTCGGCTATGTGCGGAACCTGCCTGACGGGCGCGTCGAGGCGTTCGTCGAGGGCAGACCCGAGGCGGTCGAGGAACTGGTGACGCGGATGCGCCGAGGATCCACGGGCGCGCGAGTGGAGACGGCGTCGGTGGAACCCAGAGAGCCGTCGGGGACCTACGCCGACTTTCGCATACGACACTGGTAGGCGCTGTTGTCGGGAGGATGCTCCATGCGAGCGGGAACCGGGCGGCGGACGATCACGCCGCCTATCGGCGTCTGGATGGCGGGCTACGCGTCGCGGACGCGACCCGCAGAAGACGTCGCAGACGACCTGATCGTCAAGGCGCTGGCGATCGAGGATCGCTCTGGGAAGCGCACCATTGTCATCACAGCGGACATCATCGAATGGCACCCCAGCATCAACGACGCGGTTCGCGCGGCTCTGCGAGGGTCCTATCCCGACCTGTCGCGCGAAGATGTGCTGTTCACGGCGAGCCACACGCATTCCGGTCCCATTGTCGACCCGACTCGGACGACGACGGCTCCTGATCGGTTCCCGGCGGAGTACGTCGCGCAGCTTGTGGCGAAGACCGTCGAAGCCGCGACGGATGCGCTCGAATCGATGCGCCCGGCGTCCGCGACACTCCATCGAGGCTCGACGACGCTGGGCATCCATCGCCGCAAGATGGTCAACGGGCAGATCCAGATGCTGCCGAACCCCGACGTGTCGATCTACCGAGAGCTCGCCGCGCTGCGCGTCGAGCGCAGCGGGGCTCCGCCAGTAGTCCTGTTCTCCATCGCCTGCCATCCGACGACGCTGAGCTGGTATCAGTTCTCCGGTGACTATCCAGGCTTCGCCCAGCGAGGGCTCGAGGCGAACCTTGGCGATGGATCTCAGGCGATGTTCTGCCAGGGAGCCTGCGGAGACGTTCGCGTGAACGTCGTCACCGAGGACCGCTCGCGGTTCCAAGCGGGCACGTACGAGCAGGCGCGAACGTTCGGCGAGACCTTACGCGACGAGGTTCTCACTGCCCTGGAGTCTCCTGGCGAGCCCGTCGAGCTTTCCCTGGACACGCGGATGTCGAGGATCGATCTTCCGCTGCAGGGCTCGAAGAGCCTGGAAGAGCTCCGCGCAATCGCCGACAAGGGCGATCCCTATCTCCGGGCATGGGCGGAGCCGCAGATCGCTGCCATCGAGGCTGGCGGCGCTCCCCCATCCTCTGCTGAGCTCCACGCGCACTGGCTGCGGCTTTCCGACAACGCACAGATCATCGCTCTGGGCGGCGAGGTGTGCGGCGGCATCGCGGAAGCCGTGCGCGGGCTGTTTCCTGGGCATCGCACCCTGGTTCTCGCATACGCCGAGGACGTCCTCGCGTACATCCCGACGCGCCAGATCATTGAAGAGGGTGGTTACGAGGGCGATTCCTCCCAGCTCTACTACCTCCTGCCCGCGCCGTTCTCGCTGGACATGCCCGACCGACTGCTCGACGGCGTTCGAGCGCTCGTGTCCGTCGCAAGGAGCCCACGATGAAGGGTGTTGTGCTGCTTGGGGACCGGCGCGCCGCCGTGCGCGACTTCGCCGACCCGGATCCCGGGCACGGCGAAGTGCGTGTGGCGATGCGGGAGACCGGCATCTGCGGGAGCGATCTGCACGTCTACCGGCGCTCCGCCCAGGAGCTCTCCGGTTCGGCGCATCGGATCCCGGGTCACGAACCGAGCGGCGTCGTGGACGCAGTCGGTCCGGGAGTGGAGCGTGTGCAGATCGGCGACCGGGTTTGCGTCAACCACTACCGTAGCTGCGGCTACTGCCGCCAATGCGCCGCCGGCAAGTTCCAATGGTGCCGCAGCGCGCGGGGGTACGGCGGTCCCGTCGATGGCTCCCATGCCGACTACATCCTGGCGGACGAGCGCAACTGCGTGTCGTTGCCGCATTCGGTCAGCTTCGCCGACGGCGCGTTCGTCGCCTGCGCTGGGGGAACCGCGTACGCGGCGCTCCGCAAGCTGGATGTATCGGTCGGCGACAGCCTCGTCGTCTTCGGGCTGGGGCCCGTGGGTCTCAGTGGCGTGCTGGTGGGCAAGGCGATGGGAGCCCGAGTCGTCGGCGTCGATGTGATCGCGGAACGCGTCGAGCTCGCGCGTCGGATCGGCGCGGACACGGCTCTTCAAGCAGACGGTGCTGATCTCGTGTCGCGCATCGCAGAGGCATGCGGGCCCGAGGGTCCCGGACACGCCTTCGAAGCGTCTGGAAGCTCGGAAGGGCGACGCAACGCAGTCGCCTGTCTGCGTCGCGGAGGCAAAGCCGTGTTCTGCGGCGTGGGAAGTGTCGAAGCCACACTGAACCCGACCGAGATCATCAGCCGGGAACTGGTGCTGATGGGGTCGTTCGTCCTGTCGCTGCCGTTGTCGTACGAGCTCGTGTCGTTCCTTGAGCAGCGCCGTGTCAGCTTCGAGTCGCTGGTAACGCATCGGTTCCCGATCACGGACGGCGCCGAGGCATATCGCGTTGCCGACGAGTCGAAGACGGGAAAGGTGCTGCTGGTGAGCTCGTAGGAGCCTTGCCACGGTTTCCGCCCATGTCGAACGCGCCTTGTCATCGAGTGGCAACATGGGCTGGATTGGCGCTCAACCGGCGGCTACACTTGCCACCAATACCGACCCGATGGCAAAGGAGTCGCCGATGTCAGACACGTTCGACGTGATCGATGGTGGAGTCGCAGCCGCCGTTGGCTTCGAGGCAGGATCCGGGGAAGGCGGAATCCGCTATCGCGACCGCCACGACGTCGGCATGATCCGCTGCGACCGTCGTGCGTCGGCGGCTGGCGTGTTCACGAGGAACCTCTTCTCGGCGGCTCCCATCCACGTGTGTCGCGAGCACCTGGCTCAGACCCACGGGTTCGCGCGAGCCGTCGTCGTCAACGCGGGCAACGCGAACGCCTGCACCGGCGATCCCGGACTTGCCGCCGCTCGCGAGATGGCAGCCGAAACCGCGCGTCTGCTTGGGATCGACGCGCGAGAGGTGCTCGTGGCGTCCACCGGCGTCATCGGCGAGCCGTTGCCGATGGGAGCGGTGCGGAAAGGAATCACGGCAGCCGCCGGGGCTCTGGGTCGCGGCGGCGGCGACCAGTTCGCTCGGTCCATCATGACGACGGACACCACGCCAAAGGTCTACGCTATCGAGACGAGCGTCGGCGGGAGCCCGTTGCGCATCGGCGGATGCTGCAAGGGAGCGGGGATGATCGCGCCCAATATGGCGACGATGCTCTGCTTCCTGACCACGGACGCCGACATCGATCCGGCGCTTCTCCAGATCCTGCTGCGGCAATCCGTTGCGCGCTCGTTCAACCGCGTCAGCGTCGACGGCGACCAGAGCACGAACGACACCGTGCTGATCCTCGCATCTGGAGCCGGGCCTCGAGTCGAATCGCACACGTCCTCCGAGCGCCAGTTCGCGGATGCGCTGACGTCGGTGTGCCAGGAGTTGGCGATCCGCATCGCCCATGGCGGCGAAGGGGCGACGAAGCTCATCGAGGTGACCGTCGTCGGAGGACGCGACGATGGGGACGCCGAACGCGCCGCGCGCGCCGTAGCCGAATCGAACCTCGTCAAGACGGCGGTCTACGGCAACGACGCCAACTGGGGCAGGATACTGTGCGCCATCGGCTACTCCGGCGCGGCGTTCGACCCGTACGCCACAGACCTCTGGATCGAGGATCTGCAGCTCGTCCGAGGCGGCATGCGAACCGACTACCAGGAAGCCGATGCGACGGCTCTGTTCAGCCGCGACCCGCTTCACATTCGGGCTGACCTGCACGCCGGTTCGGGCGAGGCGACGTTCTGGACGTGCGACCTCACCGAGGGCTACATCCAAGAGAACGCGTCCTACCGCTCCTAGGGAGGCTGGGCATGCGCATCTCAGAGATACGGGCGACGCCCATCGCGTTCTCCGATCCGCCGCTGCGCAACTCGACCGGCATTCACGAGCCGTACGCGCTGAGGACCATCCTCCAGGTCTTCACGGACGACGGCTACGTCGGGCTGGGCGAGTCCCACGGCGGCGCGGAAGCCATCACGCGTCTGACGCCGGAGCTCCTGGGCAAGGACCCGTTCCAGCTCGAGGAGGTTCGGCAGATCGCGGGCGGCGTCTTCGCTCCCTTGGAGACCGCGTGTCTCGACATCATGGGCAAGGTCGCGGATAGACCACTGGTCGATCTGATCGGCGGGCGAGTGAGGGACGATGTGCCTTTCAGCGCCTATCTCTTCTACAAGTTCGCCAACGACGTACATCCCGACGTGGAGTTTGCCGATCTGTCGCCGGGAGAGGTCCTCACACCGGATGCCATGCTCGGACAGGCGCGGGAGTTCGTCGATCGCTTCGGGTTCCGGGAGCTGAAGCTCAAAGGGGGCGTGTTGTCACCTGAAGACGAGATCGAGTCGCTCCGGCTGATGCGCGACCATCTGGGCGATGGCATCGGGCTTCGGATCGATCCGAACGCGATCTGGTCGGTTCCGGCGTCGGTCCGCGCATGCCGTGAGATGGAGCGGCTCGACCTCCCGATGGAGTACGTCGAAGACCCGACGCGCGGGCAGGACGGCATGGCGGAGGTGCAACGAGAGACGCGCTTCCGCCTCGCGACGAACATGTGCGTGACGCGCTTCGAGCACATCGGAACCGGTTTCGCGTCGGGTTGCGTGCAGGTGGTGCTCGTCGATCACCACGCCTGGGGCGGCATCGTCGCGTGCAAGCAGCTCGCGCGGGTCTGCGAAGGGCTCGGATGGGGCGTCAGCATGCACAGCAACAGCCATCTCGGTATTTCGATGGCTGCCATGGTGCATCTCGGCGCCAGCATTCCGAATCTCGACTACGCCTGCGACACACACTACCCGTGGGCGAAGGACGACGTGATCCGCGAGCGATTCCGCTTCGAGGACGGATGTCTCCGCGTACCCGACGGGCCCGGGCTCGGCGTCACGCTGGACGAAGACGCGCTTGCCGAACTCGCCGAAACGCGCATCCGCTGGGGGCGAGATCGCCGCGACGACGTGACCGAGATGCGCCGCTTCGACCCATCGTGGGAGCCGATCAGTCCACGCTGGTGAGAAGTCGTCAGATCAGGTGGAACGCCGTCTGCCGACCGTCGAGGAACCGCACTCCCTTCCTGGTGATCGCCGCATCCTGCTCCAGCATGACGCGCACTTCCTGACTACCCCATTCCGGTATGGGAACTGTAACGCTCAGTTCGACGGTGTAGACCGTGTCGTAGTGCATCACGACGTCCCCGCGTCCCGGGCAACATACCTGTTCCCACGGCAGCCCCATCAACGGACCGGGTTCATGGAGGTAGTGCCCGAGGGAGTGCGAGTAGATGCGCGGGTTCGGAATCCCTGCGGCTCTCGCTGCTGCCAGCGCCCGGGCGAGAATCTCGTTGCCGGTCAGACCCGCCTGCCAGGTTCCCGTGAAGACGTTCTGCAGCCGGTTCGCCTGCGCCATCCCGTCGCGGAAGCCCTGCGGCGCCTGCGTTTCGCCAGGCTGAAGGACGTACGCCAGCTCCTGATGGTCGGTCGTGAGGCGCAAGTACTCGACCCCGACATCGCAATGGAGCACGTCGCCTGCGCGGATCGCCTTGTCGTCCGGTCCCCAGCGTTCTTGCATCGCGTTGCTGCGAATCCGCAGGAAGAACGGGGGGAAGGAGACGGGCAGACCCATCTCAGCCCCCCTCTGCCAGTAGTGCCAGCGAAGGTCCTCGATGGTGGTGACTCCCGGCGTGATGGCGCGGCGTGAGAAGCACTCGCGGATCAGGCTGTGGGCGATGGCGCACGCCTGCGTGTAGAGCTCGAGTTCCTCCGGCAGTCGCGTCTCCAGCCACCGAATCGACATCGGTTCCGCCGATTCCGTCCGCGAGGCGAGTTCCGGTCCGAGCGCGTCGAGGAGGCGGTTCTTGAGCGTGGCGGTGAGTCCGTCGGCAGCCCAGATCGTATCCGACTCGTTGATCCCGATGCGTCGCGGGTTCCGTTCGCGTACGATGCGAGCGAGGACATCCCACGCGTCGGTCTCCGGTTCCCATGCGGACGCCATCAACCCCATCGTGTCCGTGCGCGAGATGTTGATGCGGTCGATGCCCTCGCCGCCCGCGTCGTGGAACACGACGATCTGCAGGATCGGAGCCCAGCATTGCCAGGGAACCATCGTGCGCCAGACCGGATCGTGGTTGTCTTCGTTGCACACGAGGATCCACATGTCGAAGCCGGTCTCGCGCATGACCGACGGGAGCAGACGCTCGAAGCGTCGCGCCAGCACCTCGTTGACGACGCGCGCCCTCTCGTGCAGCGGAAGCACGGTCGCATCGCCGCAAACCGGGAAAGCCATGCCAGGTCTCCTCGCCGTCGATTGCGTTCCAGGATCGGCGGTACACGCCAGCGTCGCCGCATGCCGCCGACTTCCCAGAGCTGTCGAAGTGCGGTAATGTCAACTCGCGTCTTGACGCTTCGGTGTGAGTTGACGTGCGTTCCTCGCAGGGAGTCATCGATCAACATGCCACGTATCACGCGTCGGCTCAACCGCGCTGTAGCCGTCTGGCAGGCGACAGTCCTTTGGGCGACGTGCTTGGGAGTCGTTGCGCAGACAGGTCCCGTTCGCTTCGCCGATGCGACGACATCCCTGGGCGTTCGTTTCGAGCATAACAACGGGGCGTTCGGGGCGAAGTACCTGCCGGAGACCATGGGCAGCGGAGTCGCCGTGTTCGATGCCGATGGCGACGACGACCTCGACCTGCTGTTCGTTAACGGGATGGACTGGTCGGGTCACCCCACGCGCAAGTCGAACCTACCCGCGTTCTACATCCAGACAGACGGGCGATTCGCCGACCGAACGCAGCAGTCCGGGCTCGCCATGCCCATGTACGGCATGGGGGTGTCAACCGCCGACTACGACAACGACGGCGACGCGGATGTCTACATTGCTTGCGTGGGCGAGGATCACCTGTTCCGGAACGAGGGGGGTGGCAAGTTCCGCGACGTTACGCGCAGCGCGGGTATCCGCAACCCCGCCTTCTCGACGAGCGCCGCCTGGCTCGACTACGACGGTGACCAGTACCTCGATCTCTACGTCTGCAACTACGTCGAATGGACGCCCGAGACCGATATCTACTGCACACTCGATGGTGTCACCAAGTCCTACTGCACGCCGGAGTCCTACAAGGGGGTTCAGGACCGACTTTACAGAAACAACGGGAACGGGACGTTCACGGATGTTTCGACGAAGGCGCGAGTCGTTGCGCCGAACAGCAAGAGCCTGGGCGTCGTCGCGTTCGACCACAACGGCGATGGCTGGGACGACATCTTCGTTGCGAACGACACGCAGCCGAACCTCTTGTTCGAGAACAACGGGGACGGGACTTACGACGAAATTGCGATGGTCGCTGGCGTAGCATTCGATGACGGCGGCGTCGCCCGCGCTGGCATGGGAGTCGATGTCGGCGACTTCGACCGGTCGGGCAGGTTCAGCCTCGTGATCGGCAACTTCTCGAACCAGATGCTGAGCCTCTACCGGAACGAGGGGAACGGGCTGTTCATCGACTCCGCTCCCCAGACGGGGCTGGGCAAGGCGAGCCTGCTGACGCTGACCTTCGGCGCGATGTTCCTCGACGCCAACAGCGACGGCTGGCTGGACCTGTTCACGGCGAACGGTCACGTCGAGGACGGGATCAACAAGGTCCAACGGAACGTGTTCTACCAGCAGGTTCCGCATCTCTTCCTCAGTCAGGGCGGAACCGCGTTCCGCGACGTTGCCAAGGAATCCGGCATGGCGACGGCGTTCGTCGGACGCGGAGCGGCGTACGGCGACTTGGACGGCGACGGCGACTTGGATATCGTCGTGACCGCCTCGGGCGGCAAGGCGCGCGTCTATCGAAACGACACGACCAAGCCGAACGCGCTTCGGATCCGAGTCGTCGGCGACGGCACGAAGTCGAATCGATCGGGTGTTGGGTCTGTGGTCACCGTGACGTCCGGAGGGCGGGCGCAGATGCAGGTCGTCCGCGCGGGCTCGAGCTATTGCTCGACAAGTGAGCTGGTACTGACGTTCGGTTTGGGTGCGCAGACGCGTGCCAGTCAGGTGCAGATACGCTTTCCTTCTGGACGTACGCAGACGCTCAACAACGTGTCGGCGGGGCAGACCATCGAAGTGACCGAAGGCAGGGGAATGACAGGATCGACCCCATTCCGCAGAGGCTCTGGCGGCTAGCAGTCGCGAGGACGACCGCGTAGGTGGAGGCAAGCTCGATGTCGATGAATGGTGTCCCGGTCGCCGCCGCGTCTCAAGCCGCCCCGCCGCCCCAGTGGGCGCTCATGGAACGCCTGCTGATCGACACCATGAACCGCGCTGCGGTCGTCTATGTCCGGCGGTACACGAGGCCCGACGGAACGCTCGTGTGGCGCGACGAGTGGCCCGGCATGGACGGTTCCGACGACGCCTACGAGAGCTTCACGAGCTTTCCTCTCTTCTACGCGCTCGGAGGTTCCGACGCGATCCACGATCTCGCCCGGCGGGAGTGGAACGCCGTGACCTGGCAGTTCACCGGCTACGGGCAAATCCACAACGAGTTCGACGCCTACTACGACTGGATGCACCACGGAGAGAGCTCGACCTACTTCTACTACTTCGGCTTGGCGGACCCGACCGTCCATCAAGACCGCGCCCGTGCCCTGCGATTCGCCGGGATGTACATCGGCGAGGACGACAGCGCACCGAACTGGGACGCGCAGCGACGGATGATCCGGTCGCCGATCAACGGGAGCCGTGGTCCTCGGTTCGAGATGACCGGTGTCGATTGGGAGACTCATCGACCGGTGCTGGCGCATTACCCGACACCGTACGAGGACGTGCCCGGCATCGACGCCAGCGATCCAATGGTCATCGCCGACTGGAACGACGGCGAGACGTTCGACCGTATCCTCAAGCTGATGAACCAGCGGATGGTTCCCGGCGATGTTCCGCTCAACCTGAACGCGACCAGTCTGGTGACGAACGCCTATCTCTACACGGGCGAAGAGAAGTACCGAACGTGGGTGCTCGACTACCTCGACGCCTGGGAGGAGCGAACGCGGCGCAACGGCGGGGTCATGCCGGATAACGTCGGTCCGAACAACATCATTGGCGAGCAGATGGGCGGTAAGTGGTGGGGAGGCTACTACGGCTGGCGATGGCCCCACGGCGCGTTCATCATCCTCGAATCGACGCTGATCGCCGGGTCCAACGCACTTCTGCTGACCGGAGACGACCGGCATCTTGATCTGCATCGCTCACAGCTCGACTACCTGTGGGAGCTAGGCGAGCGACGAGACGGCGCGTTCCAGGTACCGCATCGGCGTGGAGATGCCGGCTGGTTCACGTATCGTCCGCCGGACCCCCGGTACTACATCCACCTGGACTACCTGACCCAGAGCGCCGCCGACCGAGACCGGCTCCACCATCTCGAAGGTCGGGAGCGCTGGCACGAGCAGAGCCGATTCGGCAAGGGCGGTCAGTACAGCCCGCAGGCGTGGCACGCCTACCTGAACGGAAGCAACCCCGACCTACCCGAACAGATGTTGTCAGCGACGTACCTCGAAGTGTGCCGCCGGATGGAGCGCATGCGGCACGACGATGGCGACCCGTCCCAATGGGACGTTCACCACTGGCAAGACATCAACCCGGTCGCGTGCGAAGCCCTGGTTCAGCTCACGATGGGATCTCCGGGAGTCATCTACCACGGAGGACTGCTTCACGCGAGTCTGCGCTACTTCGATCCGGCGCTTCGGCGTCCCGGTCTGCCTGACGGCGTGGCGGCGCTCGTCTCCCGGATCGATAGCGATGGCGTCGTCGTCGAGCTGGCGAACACCGACGCAGTGCGAAGCCGCGACGTGCTCGTTCAGGCGGGAGCGTTCGGCGAACACGCGTTCACCACGGCGCGCATCGTTGATGGCGGAGGCGAAACGCCGGTCGACGGCAAGCATTTCGTGGCGCGGCTGGCGCCGGGCGCGACGATACGCCTCGAGCTGGGCATGCGGCGCTACACGCACACGCCCTCCTATGCGTTCCCGTGGCATTGATCCGCGTCGAGACAACCTAGCGCCGCTTGTCTGCCTTCCCCTCTACTGGACGCTTCGCCGGGCGGGGGGTTCCCTTTGACTTCTTGCCCTTGGGTTTGGGCTGCGACTGGGCTGCGGCTGGAGGCTTCTTCGGTTCTGCGCGTTGCTCGCGGGCGCGATCCTGCTGCTCTGCGCGCCATCGCTCCCATTCGGCGTAGGAGCGCTGCCAGAATTGCGCCGTACCGTCGCCAAAGACCAGCAGCTTGGTCGCCAGTCGCGATAGCAGGTACCGGTCGTGGGAAACGATGACGAGCGTGCCCGGATACACCTCTAGCGCCTGTTCCAGCGCCTCGCGGGACGGGATGTCGAGATGATTCGTCGGTTCGTCCAAGAGCAGCAGATTGGCGCGCGTTAACAACAGGCGGCATAGGGAAACGCGGCTACGCTCGCCGCCGCTGAGCGTCGAGATGCGTTTTAGCACGTCGTCGCCGAAGAACAGGAACCGCGCCAGCAGCGAACGAACGTCGCCCTCCGTCGAGCTGGCGGGCATGGCAGCCCACACTTCCTGGAGCACGCTGCGATCCTCCCGCAGTCCATCGTGCTCCTGACCGAGATAGCCGACTTCGACACCTCCACCGACTCGAACGATCCCGCCAACCGGCTCCTCTTCACCCAGAATGAGGCGGAAGAGCGACGTCTTGCCTGCGCCGTTCGGTCCCATGATGCCCAACACGTCCGTGCGTCGGACGTGGAAGGACACGCCTGAGAAGACGGGACCCGATCCGTAGTCGATCGCCGCGTCGTCCGCGATCAGCACGTCGTCGCCACCGCGCGTCTGCGCCTTGAGGTCCACGCGGATGCGCGGCTTGTCGGCGTCTGGGCGTTCGACGCGCTCGAGGCGTTTGAGAATCTTCCGGCGTCCTTGAGCCTGCTTGGTGTTCTGACCCGCGATGTTGCGGCGGATGTACTCCTCGGTTCGTGCGATGTACTCCTGCTGTAGCTCGTACTGCCGCTGTTGGGCGAGGGCGTCGCGTTCGCGCGTGTTTGCATACTGGCTGTAGTTGCCACGGTACTCGGTGATGCGGCGGTCGCGCAGTTCTACGGTCTTCTTGGTCACCTTGTCCAGGAAGTACCGGTCATGGCTCACGACGACGTATCCGCCTTTGTACTCGGTGCCGAGGAACGACTCGAACCACTCGACGGCGTTGACGTCGAGATGGTTGGTCGGTTCGTCGAGCAACAGGAGCTCCGGGTCCTCGAGCAGCAGCCGAGCGAGCGATGCGCGCGCCTTTTCGCCGCCGCTCATCACACCGATCTGCTTGCCGAACTCATCGGGGTCGAACCCAAGTCCGCCAAGGATGGAGTCGATCCGGTGCTCGTACGCATATCCGCCCTGGAGCTCGTGCGTGTGCTGGAGGCGGTCGTATCGCGCAAGCAGCTCCTCGAGCTCGGCATCCGTGTCCGCAGCCCCCATCCGCTCCGACACATCGTGCATGGATTCCTCGAGCCTCCGCTGTTCCGCGAAGACGTCGAGCATGGCGTCGCGCAGAGGTCGGTCCTCCGGCAGCGACGAGTCCTGGCTGAGGTATCCGAGCCGCAGTCCCTTGGCGCGATAGACGGCTCCTTGCGTCGGTTCCTGAAGACCCGCCATGATCTCCAGGCATGTCGTCTTGCCGGTGCCGTTGGCTCCGACCAGACCCACACGATCTCCTCGCGCCACCTGCCACGAGATGTCGTCGAGGACGATCTGCGGGTCGAAGGTTTTCGTCACGCGTTCAAGGCGGATCAGCGACAATCCGAGTCTCCAGTCAGTCCATCGCGGGCTGGCGAACTCGCCGACGAGTGCTTGGGGCTCCGTCTGGACATGAGAATCCGAATATAGTGTCAGAAGCTGGGTTACAGACAACCTGCGTGATCGCGACGGACCAGCCCGATGGAGGATGGTATCCGCCGAGCGTATAGGCGGCAAGCCATCTCGCGCTCATTCGCATTGACACCCGAGACACACGACCTCTATAATCAGACCAGGCGGCAACACTCACGACGACCCCGCGTCCAAATCGGTGAGGCGCAGGACGATCCGCTGAGCCCGAGTCAGCATATCACGCCGTCTGCTATGACCAAGCTAGGAGTCACCATGCCGTACACGCTTCTGCCTCTGCCCTACGACTACAACGCCCTAGAGCCGTACATCGACGAACAGACGATGCGGATCCACCACGATCTGCACCATCAGGCGTACGTCAACGGTCTGAACGCCGCCCTCGAAGGCTTGGCTAA